>CAISQQ010000298.1 GCA_903887655.1 uncultured Burkholderiales bacterium | reverse complement strand
CGGGTGGCCGATCAACTCACCCACGACCACCACGATGCCAACCAGGAGTTGATCGCTCAGGGACTGGCCAATCTCATCCTCCCGTTTTTGGCGGGCATGCCCGCCACCGGCACCATCGCCAGAACGGTCACCAACATCAAGAGTGGTGCACAGTCTGCGCTTGCAGGCGTGGTGCATTCACTCACCCTGGTGGCCATTGTGCTGGTGGGTGCGACTTGGGCCAAACAAGTGCCCTTGGCGTGCTTGTCCGCCATTTTGATGATGGTGGGCTGGAACATGGGCGAGTGGCGAGCGTTTGTGCGATTGGGTCAATTTCGAATGCCCTATCGCATCACGTTTTTGGCCGTCTTTTTGCTCACGGTGCTCGTTGATTTGAGCACCGCGGTGCAAGTGGGTTTGGGTCTTGCCATGCTCACCTTCATCTACCGCATCTCCGAACTCACCCAGCTCGTTCGCATGCCCGAGAGCGAACTCCAAGCCCACTGGCGGCTTTGCGAGCACACCCGCTCGCCCTCAACCCTCCCCGCGCGTGATGAGGTCCAATGTCACCGGCTCTTTGGGGCCTTGTTTTTTGGCGCTGTGGAGTTGCTGGAGAGGCTGCAAAAGGATTTGCCCTCTGGGGTCCTGATCTTGGATTTTTCTGGCGTGCTGTACATGGACTCCACGGGCTTGGACGCCTTGATGGAATTGAACCGAGCTTGCATCACCCGTGGCACACGGCTCATGGTGTGCTCGCTCACCCACCAGCCGGGTGATATTTTGAGGCGACTCGGCCCCCAACACCACGCCGCTTCGAGCGCCTCATTGGAGCTCCCCTTGAGCCTAGAAGACGCCTTGGCCCGCGTGGCTGCACGCTTCGGCCCAGGCGAGCCAGAGTGCAGCGGGGCTCCAACTTGACACCAACCAGGGCCTGGGCGACAGCCGCGGGGAGCTGAGGGGCTCAAGGGGCCTGGGTGGCTCTGCAAAGCCGTTAGAATTGAGTGCTATGGGCCCACTTCGACGCCGTCCTCGGTCGATGGGCCAACAACCTATCCTTTCTCATCTTTGAGGCCACGCCCACCATGTCCTTTTTCAGACGACCCGATTACCACTCCGAGGTGAGTGACTTTCTGGATGAGCTCAAGGCCAAGAACCCCAAGCTTGAAGCCGAGCAACGCGCTGGACGCGCGCTCCTATGGGATCAGCCTTTGGTTCGCGAAGTGTGGTCAGAGTACCGCGCTGCACAGGTCTCACAACAAGCCTATGTCTACCAAGCCGAGATGCACCCCTTGCACAAACCCACTGAAAAGCTCTCTGACAAGCCCACGCCATAGGCCGAGCAAAGACGCTCGCCCCGCTTGAGACCTCTTGAAAACGCCCACCGCACCCCGCGCCTTTTTCCAGCTTTTGCCATGACCACACCCACTGACACCCATCCTTTTGAGCCCACCGGGCACGAAGGCGGCCAGGATCCGGGTGTGTTGAGCGGGCAAACCAACACACTCGGTGCGGATGGCTCGTCCACCGCGAGTGGGGCACCAACGCCGGCAGACCCAACGCTTGACAAAGCGCCCTGGGGCCACGAAACCCTGGCCAAGGACGACTTTGAGCGCGGCTTGGTGAGTGCGCTCGACAACCCCTCTCAATTGGCGCAAGACCAAATGCCCGAGGTGGTCGACCAAGTCGCTTTGGCCAAGCTCTACGGCGAGCCCCTGTTCTCGCTGCCCCAAGATCTCTACATCCCGCCCGACGCCTTGGAGGTGTTTTTGGAGGCCTTTGAGGGGCCACTCGATTTGCTTCTTTATTTGATTCGAAAGCAAAACTTCAACATCCTGGACATTCCCATGGCGGCGCTCACGCACCAGTACCTGAGTTATGTTGAAGAAATACGGCAGCGCAATTTGGAACTGGCGGCCGAGTATTTGCTCATGGCCGCCATGCTCATCGAGATCAAATCCAGAATGCTTTTGCCCCCGAAGCGCAGCCATGAAGCCCAGGAGGTCCAAGACCCCAGAGCCGAGTTGGTGAGAAGGCTGCTCGAGTATGAAAAGATGAAACTCGCTGCGGCCCACATCAATGAGCTGCCCCAATTGGGCCGAGACTTCCTCAAAGCGCAAGTCTTTATTGAGCAGTCGCTGCATGTGCGTTTGCCCCAAGTGCATGCACCGGACTTGCAACAAGCCTGGAGTGACATCTTAAAGCGCGCCAAATGGGTCCAACACCACAAGATCTCTCGCGCTGAACTGTCCGTGCGCGAGCACATGAGCATGGTGCTCAGAAAGCTTCAAGGTCAACGGTTTGTGGAGTTCGAATCCCTCTTTGACGTCACCCAAGGCGCCAGTGTGTTGGTGGTGACCTTTGTCGCTTTGCTGGAATTGGCCAAAGAAATGCTCGTGGAGATCACCCAAGGCGAGGTCTACGCCCCCATTTACGTTCGACTCGCTTACACGAGCGTGCACTGAACTGGCCAGCCCCAACGGCGGCGCTGGCGGCAAAACCCTAGGTCGATTCGCTCTTGGACTGCCTGGACATCAAGCCTTGCATGGCTTCTTTCGCGGAGAGCTTGCCCTCCAAAATAGAGATCACCATCTGCGTGATGGGCATCTCGATCTTCAACGCTTGCGCTCGCTCAAGCACGGTTTTGGCACTGTAGACCCCTTCGGCCACATGACCCAATGTGGCCATGATTTGCGTGAGGTTTTGCCCCTGCGCGAGCAAGAGACCAACACGCCGGTTGCGCGACAAGTCCCCCGTGGCGGTGAGCACCAAGTCGCCCAAACCACTCAAGCCCATCAAGGTCTCGGCCACCCCGCCCAAAGGAATCGCCAATCGCGTCATCTCGGCCAAACCACGGGTGATCAAGGCCGCTCGGGCATTGAGCCCCAGCTGCAGTCCATCGCAAATGCCCGTGGCAATGGCCATCACATTTTTGACAGCTCCTCCCACCTCCACCCCGACCCAGTCCTGGTTGGCGTAAATGCGCATGTGTGGCCCGTGAAAGGCCTGCACCATGGCTTGGGTGACGTCTCGGTGCGGAGACGCCGCCACCAAGGCCGTGGGCTGCCCCAACGCCACTTCTTTGGCAAAACTCGGACCCGACAGAACGCCACATCGAAGCTCGGGTGCGACCTGGGCCTGGACCTCGTGGGGCAAAAGCCCCACGGGATGGGACTCCAAGGCGGTTGGCTGTGGGGATTCAAACCCTTTGCAAAGCCAAATGACGGGCGCGCGAGCGACGTGCAAACGCACTTGCAGCAGCATCTCCCTCAGGGCCGCCGTGGGGGTGGCAAGCACCACCAAGTCGGCCTGACCCAACCACTGTGCCAAGGGTTGTGCGCTCAGTTGCAATGGCGCTGGAAAAGCAATGCCGGGCAAGTAGCGGGCGTTGGATCGAAGCTCCAGAGCCTGCTGCAGCCACTGCGCATCGCGAGACCAAAGCGTCACGCTCGCGGGGCTTGAAGGACTCGAAGCGGCCAGAGAGCCGGTGCTTTGGGAGGCGACTTGTTGGCTCAAAGCAATGCCCAAGGCCGTGCCCCAAGCTCCTGAGCCCAAGATTGCCACATTCATCGCGCATCCTTGCGGTGTTGGCCAGCCCCATGGCGCTCACGGCGCCTCAACCCCACGGCCAAGCGGTGTTTACTGGGGGGGTGTGGGTGGGGTGGCGGATTGAGCCTGTTGCTGCTGCTCATACATCGCTTGGAAATTGATTTCAGCCAAATGAACCGGTGGAAAGCCAGCGCGTTGAATGACATCGGCCACATTGCCACGCAAGTAGGGGTAGACCATTTGTGGGCAAGCAATCCCAACAATGCCGCCGAGTTGCTCTTGTGCGACGTTGCGAATCTCAAAGATACCGGCTTGCTTGGCCTCCACCAAAAAAACCGTCTTGTCTTGGATTTTGGTGGTGACGGTGGCCGTCACGGTGATCTCAAACACCCCTTCATTGACCGTTTCAGCGCCCACTTGCAGTTGGATGTCCACGGTGGGCTGCTCTTGGGAGAGCAAAATGGCAGGGGAATTGGGTTGTTCGAGCGAAATATCTTTTAAATAAATGCGCTGAATTTGAAAAACGGGCGTTGCCTCTTGGGTCATGAAAATTCCTCTGCTTTAAAAAAATAAGCCCATCCGCCCTTGGCCTGCAACAGACTCAGGCACCAAGACCCTCGGTGAGGCAGTCAGACAGATGGCCGGGCGTGCACCGCTCAAGAAGACGCTCACCCAAGAGGCGAGCGCTCCCATTTGGAGCACCCCGAGTTGGTTCAGATTATCCCCCAAAGACCAGGCCCCGAAGACTTCTGGCCCATAAATAAAGTCGACTTACCCCCCAAGACCCGCCGGGACTTCACACAAGCCCAAGACAAGCCCAAGACAAGCCCCAGACAAGCCCCAGACAAGCCTCACCAAGCGCTTGGCAAGACAAGCTCAGGCGGCCAACAAGGGGGCCAAACCACCGCTGGCATCGAGCGCGAGCAAATCATCACAGCCCCCCACATGGGTCTCGCCAATGAAGATTTGTGGCACCGTGCGCCGCCCCGTGGTTTGCATCATGGTGTCACGCGCTTGCGGGTCCAAGTCGACACGAACCTCTTCGATAGTGTCGACCCCTTTGGACTTTAAAAATTGCTTGGCTCGCACGCAGTAAGGACAAACGGCGGTGGTGTACATTTTGACGGGGGGCATGGGGGGAGGGCTCCTCAAAAAAAATCAAGATTCGTCTGGGTCTGAACTCTCAACGCTCAGGCTCCTGGCTGGGTTGACCCGAGCCAGGCACCCAAGGATTTTAAGACTGGGTTAGAGTCGGTAGTGTCGCCTCTTTCCAAGCTTTCATCCCACCAGACAAGGAATGGGCCTGTTCGTAGCCGAGTTTTTTCGCCACTTGCATGCCTTTGATCGAGCGCATACCGCTCTCGCACACCAAAATCAAGGCCTGGGACTTATTTTTGTGGATTTGGGGCAGTTTGGCCTCCAGCTCGGCGAGGTCAACGTGCACAGCCCCCGCAATGCGCTCGGCTTGGTACTCGGCCAAGGTGCGCACGTCCACCACCACACCCCGCTCTTTGTTCATCAACTGAACCACCAAAGCAGGCGACAAACCCGATTGCATGGCGCCTTGAAAGACGGGAATCAACAGCATGGCGCCCGAAACCAGGGCCAAGGCGAATAACATCCAATTTTCAGTAAAAAAATTCAAAACATTTCCTTTGAAGAAGCAATACGCTGATCATGGCATTCTAAAATCGATACCGACCTTTGTGCGAAAAACTTTTTTAACCCCCCATTGACCGGACCCTTTGACCATGTACAAACTCGTTTTGATTCGACACGGCGAATCCACTTGGAATCTAGAGAATCGCTTCACCGGCTGGACCGATGTGGACCTCACCCCACTGGGGGTTGAACAAGCCAAGCGTTGTGGGGAGATTTTATTGGACCAAGGCTACCAGTTTGACTTCGCCTACACCAGCGTCTTGCAGCGTGCCATCCACACCTTGTGGCATTGCCTTGACGCCATGCAGCGCCCATGGCTGCCGGTGGTGCAGTCCTATCGCTTGAATGAGCGCCATTATGGCGCCTTGCAAGGTCTGAACAAAGCCGAGACGGCCAAGCAATACGGTGACGCACAAGTCCTGGCCTGGCGCAGGAGCTACGATGTCCCTCCCCCTGCCCTTGAACCCCAAGACCCTCGCTGTGAGCGAGGTGACCCTCGCTATGCGCGCATGCAGCCCGAGGACATTCCCTTGACCGAGTGCCTTAAAGACACCGTGGCTCGGGTGTTGCCGTTTTGGCGTGAATCGATTGCGCCAGCCCTTTTGGCGGGTAAAAAGCCCCTCTTGGTCGCACACGGCAATTCGATCAGGGCCCTGATCAAGTACTTGGATGACATGAGTGACGAAGCCATCATTGAGCTCAATATCCCCAATGGGGTGCCTTTGGTGTACGAGCTCGATGCACAACTCAAACCCATCCGTCACTACTACCTCACGCCCCAGTGAAGAGTGCGCGAGCACTCGGTGAGGTCGCAAGATCTCTAGGTCTCTAGCCTGATGCCGCACGCGTCGCGCGGCTTAGCCTGCTCAGGCCCTAGAGACCCCATTACGGGCATTTACATCTAAAAATACCCCCCAATTGCGAAGAACCGCTTGATCAGACGATAATAAGAGTGTTGAGCGTTGGTGCCCAAGGGCCGTCCTCGGTTACAAGCGCCACACGAATCACTCATTTATCAAAAAATCCAGAGGCAGCATGGGTCAAAAACTCAAAATCGCAGGTTGGTTGGCCATCGGCTCCTTGGCGGGCGCGTTGACCACCATTTCCTTGGAAGGCATTGCGCGCGGCAATATGTCGCCCTTGCCCTTGGAAGAGTTGCAACAGCTCTCCTCCGTCTTTGGCATGATCAAGAGCGATTATGTGGAGCCCGTGGACGAGAAAAAACTCATCACCGATGCCATCTCAGGAATGGTCTCGAGCTTGGATCCGCACTCACAGTATTTTGATAAAAAAAGCTTCAAAGAATTCCGTGAAGGCACCACCGGACGCTTTGTCGGTGTCGGCATTGAGATCAGCACCGAAGACGGCTGGGTCAAAGTGGTCTCTCCCATCGAGGGCTCCCCCGCCTACCGCGCCGGGCTCAAATCGGGCGACTTGATCACCAAAGTCGACGACACCAACGTCAAGGGTTTGACCCTCACCGAAGCGGTCAAACGCATGCGAGGCGAGCCCAACACCAAGGTCACGCTCACGATTTACCGCAAAGATGAGAACAAAACCTTCCCCGTCACCATCATCCGAGAAGAAATCAAAACCCAAAGTGTCAAGGGCAAATTGATCGAGCCTGGCTACGCCTGGCTCAGACTCATCCAGTTCCAGGACCGAAGCGTTGAAGATGTCGTCAAAAAACTCGAAGACCTCTACCAAGAAGACCACAACCTCAAAGGTTTGGTGCTCGACTTGAGAAACGACCCGGGCGGTCTGCTCGATGCGGCTGTGGCCATCTCGGCGGTGTTTTTACCCGATAACGTGACCATCGTCTCCACCAATGGGCAAATCGCTGAGAGCAAGTTTGTCTACAAAGCCGCCCCCGAGTTTTACCAGCGCCACGCCTCCAACGACCCCATTGCCGAACTCACTCAAAAGACCCGCGGCATCTATAAAACCATCAAAATGGTGGTCTTGGTCAATGAAGGCTCGGCGTCTGCGAGTGAAATCGTGGCCGGTGCGCTGCAAGACCACCACCGTGCCACACTCCTGGGCTCCCAAACCTTTGGCAAGGGCTCGGTTCAAACGGTGCGCCAACTCGGCCCAGACACGGCCCTCAAAATCACCACCGCACGCTACTACACCCCCAGTGGACGCTCTATTCAAGCCAAAGGCATCTTGCCCGATGTCATGGTCGACGAGACGCCCGAGGGCTCACCCTATGCGGTGCTCAGAACCCGAGAAGCCGATTTGGACAAACACTTGAGCAGTGGGCAAGGTGGCGAGATCAAGGATCCTGAGCGTGAAAAAGCCCGCGAAGAGGCCTTAAAACGCCTCGAGGAAGAGTCCAAGAAACCCGTTGCCGAGCGGCGGGCACCCGAATACGGCTCGGACAAAGACTTCCAACTCCAGCAGGCCTTGAACCGACTCAAGGGGTTGGAGGTGATCGCGAGCAAAACCCAAACTGAGCGCACAACGCCCGCTCCTGACGCGGACAAGTGAGGGGAGCGTGCCGCTTTGAGCGTCCTTCGGTCCCATGAGCCCAATCAGCCCCACCCGTCCCGATCATCTCGAGAGTGACCCAACGCAACTGAGTGACGAGCGGCTGCTGCGCTACTCGCGTCACATCTTGCTGCCCGACATCGGCATTGAGGGTCAAACGCAATTTCTGCGCTCGCATGTCTTGATCTTGGGGCTGGGCGGCTTGGGTTCTCCGGCAGCCATGTACCTGGCATCGTCGGGCGTGGGCCACTTGACGCTGGTGGATGACGACCACGTGGAGCTCACCAATTTGCAACGCCAAATCGCGCACACCACCGCTCGCATAGGACACAGCAAGGTCGACTCGGCCAAGGCGCAACTGCTCGCTTTGAACCCCGACATCACCATCGATGTGCATGAGGAGCGCGCCACCGCGCAAACGCTCCACCAGTGGCTTGAGGGCGTGGATGTGGTGATCGATGCGGTGGACAATTTTGCGACCCGCCACTTGCTCAACCGCGCTTGCCTCGAGCGAGCCATTCCCTGGGTGAGTGCGGGCGCCATTGGAATGGATGCGCAAATCACCGTGTTTGACCCGAGGACTCCAGAGAGTCCTTGCTACGCCTGCCTCTTCCCCCCTGAGCCTGCGCCGCAAGAGGTCAGCTGCGCGAGCATGGGGGTGTTGGCCCCGCTCGTGGGTGTCATTGGTGCCCTGCAAGCCCTGGAGGCCTTGAAGCTCATGGGGCTGCATGGCCAAAGTCTGGTGGGTCGGCTCTTGATGCTCAGCGCCAAAGACCTGCGCTTTAGTGAGATGCGCATGAAGCGCCAAACCAACTGCTCGGTGTGTTCGGCTTCTGCATGAGCCGAGCAAGCGAATGAGCCACTGAGCTGCCTAGCCGCCGCGGCCTGCTCACCTATTGCGGCTTGTTGGCTTTTGGCGTTTGGCCCGGCATGGCGCTCACAATCCAGCCCTCCAACGCGTCCATGCTCTTGGGCAAGCCCAGAAGTGGCGAGCCTTTGAGTCGCGCTTCATGGCCCCAGGCCGCTTGCACCGCGCACAGCACCGCATCCAACGCGTCGCCTTGAGGCTCCTCAATGAGTTCCTCGCGTTGTGCGTGGGTGAGCTTTAAGCGCAACTTCAAACGCGTGAGCCCCAGCTCCAAGGCGTGCACAATGTCTTTTCGGGCAATGAGACGCTCAGGCGTTTGTTTGGCGCGTTCATCGCTTTTGTAGCTTCGCGATCCGAGCACCTCCTTGGCCAAAAGGCCAGGATACGCTTCCAAGGCGAGTCGCTTGGGGTCACCCGAGTGCAAACCCACCAAACTGAGTCCCGCGCGCAGCAAGATGGGCACTCCGGCATGCATCATGTAGGCCACGGGTGGATTGACCCACTTCATGGAGGAGCTGGAGTCGGCACAAAAGTCGGTGGCCCGATGGGCAAACTTCGAACCCACGGCTCGCTTGGCACAAAACGCCATGAAGAGCGCCCTGAGCTCTGGCCTGCTGTGCGAGACAAAGGTCTTCATGCAAGCACCCCAGTCGGTGGGCCAACCCAGGTCCTGAACCAGCTCTCTGGGCAAACCAAATGGCAAATCAAAGCCCCCGACGTAGGCCTCTTGAGCGCAAAGCTCTCGCTCAAAGCCTTCAAAATCTCGCGCTCGTGCGAGCCGCTCGAGCACCACCACACCGCCCGATTTGTAATGCGCCCAGGCCATCACAATGGGCTTGCGCGCGGTCGGCCTCGAGGTGAAGTCAACCCCCAACAAAACGCCAGAGTCGGGCGCTGAATGGGAGCGGGCTTGGGCAACAGGCCGCTTGGCGGCACTTGGGGTGAGCAGCATCGGTGTCAATCGCGGGTGATGCGCTCAGTCGTGAGCATGGTGCACAAGGCAGAGACTGTCGCTGTCTTGAAGGCGCCAAGCCGCATTCATGTCAAACAATCGCAAGTGGGTCAACCAAGGCTTAAGAGCGCCCCATGATGGCGGCCGTGGCCATGAGCTCTTCCAAGAGAATGAGCGAGATGTCCCCCGAGACCGCATAGGGATCCAATTGGCTCGTCTCGGAATACTTCAGCACCAAGGAGGCATTGAGCTTGGCCAAGTTGACCTGGCCCATGGACCAGCCGCTGTAGCGACGCTCTTTGATTTCCTCGTAATGCAGCAGCACCACATCCGCGTGACGCGCGTCCCGAATCAAGTGGGTGTACAAGGCGTTCACAGCTTGGCGTCCTCCTTCGAGGGCTTGCAAATAAATCCCGCCACCATGGCACAAAATACCGGTGATGCCATGGGCGGCGTTGTTGGCTTTGGCGGACGCCAAAATGGACTCGGTATTCGCATCGTCGAGGGGATTGACGCTGCGACTGACATAAACCAAACGAACCAGCATGCGATGCTCCTTAGTCTTTTTGTGGGATGAGGGCCAAAAATTCACGCCGCAAATTGGGGTCTTTCAAAAAAGCCCCCCGCATGACGGAATTGATCATCTTGCTCTCGACATCTTTCACCCCTCGCCACCCCATGCAAAAGTGACTCGCTTGCATCACCAAGGCAATGCCATCGGGTTGGGTTTTGGCTAGAATGAGGTCGGCGAGTTGGACCACGGCTTCTTCTTGAATTTGCGGGCGCGACATCACCCAGTCGGCAAGCCTGGCGTACTTGGACAGACCAATGACGTTGGTGTGCTCGTTGGGCAACACGCCAATCCAGATTTTGCCCATGACCGGGCACAAGTGGTGGCTGCAGGCACTGCGAACGGTGATGGGCCCCACAATCAAGAGCTCATTCAAATGCTCAATATTGGGGAACTCCGTGATGGCGGGCTCTGGGAAGTAGCGCCCACCAAAGACCTCTTTCAAGTACATCTTGGCCACGCGTCGGGCGGTGTTTTGCGTGTTGTGATCGTGCTCGGTGTCAATCACCATGCTGTCCAAGACCCCTTGCATCTTGATCTCGACCTCATCGAGCAAGGCCTCGAGCTCTCCGGGCTCAATGAAATTGGCAATGTTGTCGTTGGCGTGAAAACGTTTTTTGGCCGCCACAATTCTCTGCCTGATTTTGACGGAGACTGGCGTGCCCTCGAAAGCGGAATCGATCACTTGGGGAGAAGTCATTTTCTGCGCAAAGCCTTTGTCATAGAAATAGGTGGAACATTTGCCTCGGATTGGAATCCTAACAGTCTTTGATTGAGCTTCACGTGATCAGGGTCATTGCGAGTGCTGCTCATGCAGTCAGAGGGCCAGGTCTTGGGCGCTAATAATGCACTCGGGCGAGTTTGAGTGCCAACAGCACGCTGCCATAGGCCAACCAATCCAAGCATCGATTGTAGCAACTGCGCCTCTTGATATCGGCGCGTTTGACGCGGGTGCTGCCCGTGACAATGGCGTCTTCAATGTGCGCTTTGAGTTCCTGCGCGAGGGCCCTGGAGTGCGTCACGATATTGGCCTCGCGGGCCATCATGAGGCTCAAGGGGTCCAAATTGGACGACCCCACAGTGCTCCAGTCCTCGTCGACCATGGCGACCTTGGCGTGCAAAAAGCTCGCTTGGTATTCATGCACTTGTACACCACTGTTGATCAGCACCGCCAACAAATGCCAGGTGGCACGGTAGAGCCACACATATTCGGCTCGGCCCGAGAGCAACACGTGAACGCTCACCCCACGCTTAGCCGCAGCGCACAAAGCAAGAAGCAAGCGCCTAGAGGGAAAGAAAAACGCGTTGGCGATCCATATTTCCTCTCGGGCACGCCCAATGGCGGCCAAATAGCTCGCTTGGATTTGCCAGCGGTGACGCACATTGTCTCGCAGCACCAAGTGCATGCTGTCAGGGGCCTGAGAGTGCCAGAACAAAAAAGGCTGGGCTCGCGCAACTTGGCCAATGGGTGCATGAACTGGCTGGGCCGCCTGGTCCGTCTTTGCCGCTTGAGCCACCCAACACGCCGGCAAGACTTGCTGGGGTGCAGCCGCTTGGGGTTGGGTTCGCCACGTTGGCGTTAACGCAACGTGGCACCACAAGGTCTTCATCTGGTGATGAATCTCTTGAACCACCGGCCCCCACACTTGCAAGGTGAAGTCCAGTCGTGCTGGGTTCAAGCGCTGGTGTGCATGCGGGTCCCAGTGGTCGTCGAGCAAGTTGACCCCGCCACAAAACCCACACACCTCATCGATCACACACAACTTTCGGTGTAAGCGCCGCCAATTGGCGGGCCACCCCGTCACAAAGGCCAACAGGGGCGAGTAAAACAAGAATTTCACCCCGGCCACGCTCCAGCGCTCTTGCCAAGCCTTGGGGATCCCAGGGGTGCCAAAGGCATCGAGCATCACCCTCACGCTCACCCCCCGTGCAGCAGCCCGCTCGAGCGCCTGGGCCACCCCAATCGCACCCAGTGAAAAATCAAAGATATAGGTCTCCAGCCGAATTTCAGTCTGAGCCGCATCCAGGCTTTGGATGAGGGCGGGGAAAAAATCATCGCTGCCACGCAGCAAGGCCCAGGCTCGCTGGGACGCCAGGTCAGGCGCTAAAGCGCCCGAGCCGAGCGTGTGCTTGCCGCTTTGATGTCCCGCCAAGGGCGTTGGGGCTCTCTTGACCATCTTCAGCCTGGCTCAGGCGTGACGGCCAACGCAGTCGTTTGCCAGGGACTTTTGAATTCGGTGATGAGCGGCAAGTGGTCCGAGAGTCTCGGCCAGTGCGAGCCCTGCGGCGTGTAGCTGTGTAAAGTCTCTAGCCCCCGCGCATAGACCCGGTCGAGCGCCAAAACCGGCCAGCGAGCGGGAAATGTCTTGAGCGCAGGCGGCGCGCTACTTTGAAGGCCCACTTGACCCAAGGGGCGGTGAAGCCGGGCTGGCCAATCGTTGAAGTCTCCCGCCACGATCAGCGCCTCATCGGCGGGGATCTCTCTGGCAATCATGGTTTTGATGTGCTCGATTTGACGCAGCCGACTCGCCGCAAACAGCCCCAAATGAACGACCACGACATGCAGCGCTCGGCCCCTCACGTTGAGTTTGACTTGCAGCACCCCGCGCTGCTCGAGCGCGTGGTCAGAGATGTCTTCATGGCGGTGCGACTCAATGGGCCAACGGCTCAAGAGCGCATTGCCGTGCTCGCCGTGGCGGGTGCGCGCATTGGTTTGGTAGATGACATGGTAGCCCTGGGGCGCCAAGGCCTGCGCTTGCCCCACCTCGGGCCAATGCTGAAAGCGCCGAGCGAGCTGGTGATTAAAAGACCGCACCTCTTGCAAACACACCACATCGGCATCCAAGCTGGCCACAGCACGGGCCATGTTGTGAATTTCAAGCCGACTGCCCCAACCCAGCCCAAGCGACAAACTCCCCCCAAGCCCCAGACCTGAGCCCGGCGCTTGCACGCCTTTGTGAATGTTGTAGGTCACCAGTTTGAGCATCGCGTGGCTCAGCCTGGCCCAGGCCAAGAGCGGGAAAGACGCGCGCGCGCAGCGACTTTAAGCGTCAAACGCATTCGCCCCAGAGGGCTTGACGGCTGAGGCCGTCCCCGCTTTGGGCGTGAGCATCAAAATCGCTTCGGCATTGGAGGGCGAAAACACCACATCGGCCGCCTCCAATAAGGGCAACCAGCGCCACTCGGTGTGCTCTGAAGGGTTGAGCACAATGGGGGTGCCCGTGGGCACTCTCAGACCAAACACCCGCTCGGTGTTGTGGGTGACACCGGGTGCGTAGCGGTGTAGAAAGGCCGGGTAAATTTCGTAGTGATTCTCCAAACCCCAATCGCTGAGCACCACGCTCGGGGCGTTCGCATCGATACCGGTCTCTTCCCAGACCTCACGCCTGGCTGTGTCTATCCAGTCTTCGTGCAAGAAATCTTTGGACCCCGTCACACTTTGCCATGTGCCCATGTCGACGCGGCGAATCACCAAGACGTGGTGATCCTCGGTGTGGATGACCACCAACACGGATTGGGCAATCTTGTAGGGCACGTGAGCCTAGCCTTGGAAAAATGATGCGTCTCTCGCCTGCCCCATGGCAGCTGACTCAAGACGCGCGGGGGGTTTTCTTTTGAAGTCGAATTTGATTGGGCAAGGGCACCGAGCGGTGGAGCACGTCCTCACCGAGCCATTGGGCGGCGCGCCAAGCTCGCTCGGACACCAGCCCCAGGGGCAGCTGCTGGTAGTCGTCATTGAACACCTCAAAGCTGTAGTCTCCGCGGTAGCCCAATGCGAACAATCGCGTCACCAAATCGGCCAAAGCATCCGAGTGCACGCCTTCGCCAGGAAAGACGCGGAAATGCCGCGCGGTGGTCATGCGGTCTTCAAAGGTGGGCACCTCTTGCCACATGAAATCGGCCAACTGCACCAAAAAGATTTTCTCTGGGTCCAGCAACTCCAAATCATCCAAGGCGGTTTTGGTGGCGAACAAGTGAAAGGAGTCCAGTCCAAGACCGAGATTGGGGGCATCCGCGAGTTGAATCACTTCCCAGGCTTGAGGAAACTCATTGACGTTGCGCCCCCACGAGAGCGCCTCGTACGCGACCTTGATGCCCAAAGGCAGCGCCAGCATGGCGAGTTTTCTCAAATCTTTGGCCAAAACCGCTGTCTCGCTGCTGGCATGCACCGATGTGGACGAACACACCAACAGCACCTTGGAGCCCAGCGCATGGCACATCTCGAGCATGGCCTTGGCAATATCGATTTTGTAGTGGTGCAAGTGCCCCGACAAGCCTTCAAAGTCACGCAATACCTGAAAACCCGTGACCCGAAGTCCACTCGCTTTGACCGCGCTCACCGCGGCCTCAAAGCCCTCGGGATGTGAGACAACATCGCGGGCACTGAGCATGACTTGCGTGAAGCCAGCGTCGGCAATGGCTTTGAGTTTCGCCTCGAGCGTACCGGCCAAGGAGATGGTGTCCATGCCAAAGTCCTCCAAGGCCCCACCCCTGATCTTCATGCCACTGGCGCCCCAAGACGACCTCATGCCTGTCCTCTCTTGGCCGTGCTCACCAATTCAAAACTCACACCCGACAACCACGTGCGCGTCAAAGCGCCGGCGTCTTGACGCGCAGGGGCACCCTCGCCCCCATGCTGGTCAGCCTGCAAGCTCACGAACTCCACGCCCCGCTTGGCCAGCAGTTCTGTGGCCGCTTGGACGTCCTCACACCCGAGTCCAATGCGTTGAAAGCGCTCCTCTTCTTCCAGCGCCAACACACCCGGCTCGGGCTCGATCAATTGCAAGAAAAAGGTGTTGCAAGGGCTTTTCATGATGCGCCCCTTGGGCAAAATGCCAAAGTGATCGGTGCTCGGCAGTGCTTCAAAGCCCAAGAGCTCTTGGTAGAACTCCATCCAGTCAAGCATGCGGTCGTTGCCAATGTATTGCACCAACCCAAAAAAATGAAATCCCGCCAATGCGCTTGGGTGGGCATCGACACTGGGGATGGGCACAAAATCCACGTCGTAAATGGAGAAATCGCGCACCCGGTCGACAAAATAAATTCGACTCGATCCCACGCCATGGATGGCGGGGATATTGAGCTCCATCACCTCCACGTGTGTGGGCACCCCCCAGGCCCCCAACTCGAGCGCTCGGTGATAGGCCTTGGCCGCATCGCGCACCCTGAGTCCGAGCGCCGCAATGACGGGCTTGTCGGTCGGGTTCAGGGCATGGGGCAAGCCCGATGCATGTGCATTGATGATCACATTCATGTCGCCTTGGCGATAGAGCAAGACTTCGCGCGAGCGGTGCCTGGCCACGGGGCGAAACCCCATCATCTCGAGCACCTGCCCGAGTGCTTGGGGCTTGGCGGTGGCGTACTCGATGAATTCAATGCCTGACAGCCCCAGCGGGTTGTGGTCGGGTGAAATTGATTCACGGTTGGCGTGCTCACCCAGCGGGGTAGAAATTGCAGTCATGGCTTATCGGTCCCTCACCATTTAACAAGAACAAAAGAACACAAAGACCGGGCACACCGTGCGAGGCGCACACCTTTGCTTTATGATTCCGCACAGAGAATGGGTAAATCTTACCCCTAAAACACACCAGCGGCTCAACTTACTTGGGGGATACACCACCATGATCAACACCCGACACCTGATGACACTGACCTTGGACGTGCCCTCGAGCGTGGATTTGGGCCAAACGCCCAGAGGCGGGCGCAAAATCGCCCAGATCTCTGGCGGGCGTTTTGTGGGCGAGCGACTCCGTGGCCAAGTCCATGCCGCACCCGGTGGGGACTGGCTGCTGCTCAGAAGCGACGGGGTCTTGACGCTGGATGTGCGCATCACCTTGGAGACCGACGACCATGCGCTCATTTTCATGAGCTACCAGGGCATGCGACACGGGCCTGCCGATGTGATCGAGCGCTTGAACCGAGGCGAGCGTGTTGACAGCGACGCGTATTACTTTCGCATGGCCCCGGTGTTCGAGACGGGGCATGAACGCTACAGCTGGCTCAATCGCGTCTTGGCAGTGGCCACGGGCTCTCGCGAACCCAGTGGGCCCGTGTACCAAGTCTACGAGGTGCTTTGAGCCAATCCGCCCAGCACTGAGGCGCTTTAGGCCTGAGCGGGCGTGCGCAATCGAATGTGGAGTTCGCGCAACTGCTTTTCGTCCACACTGGAAGGCGCTTGGGTGAGCAAGCACTGAGCGCGCTGAGTTTTGGGAAACGCAATCACATCGCGGATCGACTCAGCCCCAGTCATCAAGGTGACGATGCGATCGAGACCAAAAGCCAAGCCGCCATGAGGAGGCGCTCCATACTGCAGTGCGTCGAGCAAGAAGCCAAACTTCACTTGCGCTTCTTCAGGCGTTATTTTCAACGCATCAAAGACCTTTTGCTGAACATCAGCGCGGTGAATCCGCACCGAGCCCCCGCCAATCTCCCAGCCATTGAGCACCATGTCGTAGCCCTTGGCAATGCATTTCTCCGGCGCCGACACCATCCAGTCCTCATGGCCATCTTTGGGGGCGGTGAAGGGGTGATGCACCGCCGTGTAGCGAGCGGCCTCCTCATCGTACTCAAACATGGGGAAGTCCACCACCCACATGGGCGCCCAACGCGCTTGGAATAAACCTTGGGTTTTGGCAAATTCACTCAAACCAATCTTCAAACGCAATGCACCCATGGCATCGTTGACCACTTTGGCCTTGTCTGCGCCAAAGAAAATCAAGTCCCCGTTTTGCGCACCTGTTTTGCTCAAAATCGAATGGATGGCCTCATCGTTCAAATTCTTCACAATGGGCGACTGCAAGCCTTCGCGACCCAGCGCCACATCGTTGACCTTGATCCATGCCAGGCCCTTGGCGCCATAAATTTTCACAAATTCAGTGTAGCCATCAATCTCGCCACGGCTGATGCCAGCCCCTTGCGGAATCTTCAGTGCCACCACTCGACCACCAGGGGTGGTCGCAGGGGTGGAGAACACCTTGAAGTCCACCGTCTTCATGTCCTCGGTGAGTTCGGTGAACTCCAGTGAAATTCTCAAATCGGGCTTGTCCGAGCCAAACCGGTGCATGGCCTCAGCATAAGACATGACGGGGAATTCCCCCAGGTCCACGCCCAGGACTTCCTTAAAGAGGTGACTGATCATGCCTTGGAACATGTCGCGAATCTCCTCTTCACCCATGAAAGAGGTCTCGATATCGATTTGGGTAAATTCAGGCTGGCGGTCTGCGCGCAAGTCCTCATCGCGAAAGCATTTGGTGATTTGGTAGTAGCGATCAAAGCCCGCCACCATCAAGAGCTGCTTGAAGAGTTGGGGGGACTGGGGCAGCGCAAAGAATTGTCCATCGTGCACCCGACTGGGCACCAAATAATCGCGTGCACCTTCGGGGGTGCTCTTGGTGAGCATGGGTGTTTCAATGTCCACAAAACCCTTGTCGTGCAGGAATTGACGCACATGGTGGGCCACTTTGTAGCGCAGCATGAGATTTTTCTGCATGTAAGGGCGCCTCAAATCAAGGACTCGGTGCGTCAAGCGGGTGGTCTCAGAGAGGTTCTCATCGTCGAGCAAAAATGGCGGTGTGACCGAGGGGTTCAAGACCACCAAACCGGTGGCATGGACCTCGACTTGTCCACTTTTGAGCTGCTCGTTTTCAGAGCCCTCAGGGCGGCGACGCACGACACCCGTGACTTGGATACAAAACTCGTTGCGCAAATGCTCAGCCGACGAAAACACCGCCTCTTGTGAAGGGTTGCAGACAATTTGCACATGACCTTCGCGGTCTCTCAAATCGACAAAAATCACCCCGCCGTGGTCACGGCGACGATTGACCCAACCGCACAACTGCACGGTTTGATCCAACAGCTCCAGGGTCACAAGACCGCAGTAATGGCTTCTCATGGACATGTTCACTTCTTTCTATGAATCGATGACGGGTTCACCGCACGGTGAAAAATAAGGACAAATGGGACTCGACTAGGCGCAGGGATGGACCCCATGCAACGCTGGCCGTGTCGCTTGACTAGGACGGGTTGTGCACAGTGGAGCCGGGTGTTGGCGGCGCATGAGGCGTCTCCTCGGGCGCCACCGCCCCCATTGAGATCACGTAGGTCAAGGCTTGGTCGACACTCAAGTTCAAGGTTCGCACGTCGCTCACGGGCACCATCAGAAAAAATCCACTCGTGGGGTTTGGCGTGGTGGGCACATAAACACTCACCATGTCGTCACCCAAAATGGACGCCACCTCCCCTTTGGGAGAACCGGTTTGAAAGGCGATGGTCCAGGAACCTGGACAGGGGTATTGCACCAAAACGGCGGTGCGAAAGGCGTCTCCACTGCTGGAGAACAAGGTGGTGGAGACCTTCTTCACGCTGGTGTAAATGGACTTGACAAAGGGGATGTGAATGAACAAGTGGTCCCATTGCTTGAGCCACCAACGTCCAGCCACATTGGACGCGACGGCACCCGTGATGAGCAGCACGGCAAAAACCAACACCACACCCAAGCCATGGACTTCACGCAAAAAATCCAAATCGGGCTGGCGACTCGCACTCATGAAGGAGCCCAGACCGGAGAGCACGCCAGAGAAAATCGCATCAAAAAGCCCCATCAACCAGAGCAACACCCAGACCGTGATGGCCAAGGGCAACCAGACCAAGAGGCCGGCGAGAAGGTATTTTTTTAAATGCATGAGCTCAGGGATGGGTCAATGAAAAAAATAGGGCGATCTGGGGGCTGGCAAGTCAATGGGCGTGGGACTGAAGATCAAGAGCCATCACGTGCTGGACTTCGAAGCAGAAGCGCTCGCGGACGAGGAGCTTGCCGCACTGGAGAAAGAAGACGATGACGTACTGGAGGAGCCTGAACTTGAGGATGGGGTTGAGCTCGAGGGCGTGGAGTTCGCGCTCGATGTTGGGGTCGAACTCGCAGCGCTCGCGCCACTGGAGTCGCTGGCTGTTGAGGCGCCCGAGGTGCTCGAAGCTTCGCCTGAGGCGCTCTTGGCGGGCGAGTCGGTGGAGGCTGTGGCGGCGTCCACCTTGGGCTTGCCGTCACCTTTGAAATCGGTCACATACCAGCCCGAGCCTTTGAGCTGAAACCCAGCGGCCGTGACTTGCTTGGTGAATTGGGGCTCACCGCACTGCAAACACACACTCAGAGGGGCGTCTGAGAGCTTTTGCAAAACGTCCTTGGCAAAGCCACAAGACGCACATTTGTAGGCATAAAT
>CAISQQ010000297.1 GCA_903887655.1 uncultured Burkholderiales bacterium | reverse complement strand
GTTGGCTATTTTGAAAGCTGTGAGCGATGAATTTAGCAGCAACTGCTTTGCAAGGTGTGCATCGACTCGGTTCGATCTCCAAGTTGGGTTGGGCGTTGATGTCCTCTCTTTCTAGAGACACCGCGAAGGCGTCCAATGACTCGCATCCCAGAAAATTAAATCACATCAGCTCTGAATGTGAGACATCGATTCAGTCGGTCATTGAATCTGAAATTATTCCTCGCTTATTGAGGTCTCAAAGCCTTTCTCTGACCGCTGTGAGCGATGCGCAGGATCAAGGTCGACACCCCACCCAATTTGAAATTGAAGCCTTTGTGGGTCTGTGTATCGCGGATGAGCCTTTGCTGGCCAATGCATTTGTACAACAAATGATGGCCGAGGGGACGAGCCAAGAAACCATTTTTCTGCAATTGATCACGCCCGCGGCACGCCTTTTGGGTCAGCAGTGGGATGATGGTGTCATCGATTTTATTGAGGTGACCCACGGTTTGGTTCGCTTGCAATCGATCACTCACGAGATTGGTTATGCCAACCAAGGCGGTCCTTTGGTGAGTGGGGATGTCAAACGCATCATGATCGCCTCTGCACCCGGCTCAGAGCATTTGTTGGGCCCCAGTATTGTCGCCGAGTTCTTTCGCAAAGAGGGTTGGCAAGTGGTCCTCGAGGTGTCTCCCTCGGCGCTAGAGCTCGAGCAGTCGGCGCGGCGCGAATGGTTTGATGCGATCGGCTTGTCGATCAGCATCCAGTCACAATTGGAAGGCCTGGGCGACTTGGTTCAGCGCATCAGAAAATCCTCCCTCAACCCACGCACCGTGATCATGCTGGGCGGTCCTATCTTCACTGTCATGGATTTGAAGACCAGCGACTTGGGCGTGGATGGCATCAGCACGGATGCACAGCAAGCGGTGGTTTTGGCTTTATCATTGCAGCCTGCCCCTTGAGTTCATCGGTTGGGTTGTCTCTCGCCCATCATGGCTGGGGGTCAACGATGAGAAAGCGCTACACATGAACGACTCCGCGACTCGAGCCCCCAATTCCATCTCTTTGGCCGCTTTTTTGAGCTTGATGTTGGTGGCATTCTTGATGGGGTCTAATCATGTGGCGGCCCGAATCGCCTTCAACCATGGTCTGGATGTCTCCACTGCCGTGGTGGTTCGAAGTGCTTTCACCGCGATTGTAGTGAGTGTGTTGGTGTGCGTACAAAAAATTCCTTTTCAAGTTCAAGCCCGTCAATGGCGGGTATTGGTCCTCATTGGAGGGTTGATTGCCCTTCAAAGCTGGACTCTCTATAGCGCAGTGGCGATTTTGCCTGTGTCCTTGGCTTTGCTCACTTTTAACAGTTACCCCTTGTGGACGGCTTTTTGGGCGAGGGTCATCTACCAACACCCCAGTGAGCGACAAGTTTTGGTGCTCATGCCCATTTTGCTGTTGGGATTGGCCTTGGCGCTGGATGTCACGGGCTCAGCCTCGGGCCTGGGTGTGCAGGCCCACTGGGATTTGATCGGTTGGGGGGTCTTGTATGCTGTTGTGGGTTCGGCCACTTTTGGTTTGGTGCTGGTGCTCATTCAGTTTGAAACCCAAGGTCTGGATGGGCGGCTGAGAACCTCGCTCACCATGTGGATGGTGACGCTCATCACGGTATGTTCGACCCACTTCATGGGCGAGTTTCATTGGCCCCAGGGACCAGAGGGCTGGTGGGGTCTGGTGTTGTTGTGCTTGTTT
>CAISQQ010000296.1 GCA_903887655.1 uncultured Burkholderiales bacterium | reverse complement strand
GGCACAAGGACGAGGGGCCTGCGGCAACTGAGGAGGCGGTGCGCAAGACTTCGCTCGATGGAACGTTCGGCAGGATTTGCGTGATCGGATGGGCCATTGATGACGGCGAGGCCAAGTACCTGGCCAACGACCAGGACGAGGGAGCGCTGCTAAAAGAGTTTCATGCGGTCTTGCAGCGTGAGCTCAGACGCGCGGATGACTACGTGGTTCGAATCGTTGGCCATAACGTGGCCTCCTTTGACTTGCGGTTTTTCATGCAACGTTCAATGGTCCATGGCATCCAGCCTCACGTCGCCATGGCCCGCGCATCAAGAGCGAAGCCCTGGGAGAACCAGGTGGTGTTCGACACCATGATCCAGTGGGCCGGTGTGGGCGGGCGAGTCAAGTTGGACACACTTTGCAAAGCACTGGGCATCGACTCACCCAAGGGCGAGTTGGATGGCTCAAAGGTCTGGGACTGGGTACAAGCGGGCCGCATCAAAGAGGTGGGCGAGTACTGCATCAAAGACGTCGAGGCCACTCGAGCAGTCTTCAAACGCATGGTGTACCAGACATGAGTCCGATCCCACCCGTCAAAGCAGATTTGCCCACCACTCAAGTTCAGGCACGCATCCCGACTCTTGCTGCCAATCAAGCATTGGCTGAGCTCCAAGAGGGTGTGCAGCTTAGGGACTACTTTGCGGCCAAGGTAATGGCGCAGATACAAAAGCAATTTTCTAAGGGCCACAACGATGGGTGGGACGGTATGGCATCGATGGCGTACTCATACGCAGACGCAATGATTCGAGTTCGAGGCAAAACAACCAGAGGCATCAATTCATGCAACCAGTAACGACGCAACATGGCACTGTATTCATCTTGGATATTTCTAGAGCGGTCGAGCTCGCAATCCAGTCCTCGCCCCCTTCGCATAGAGAGGGTGACCGAGTAGTGATCACCAAGATGATTAGCTCAGTGTTTGGGCTCTCTCAGGGAGGCGAGTTCGCCGAGGTCTCTTCGGTAAAAAATTTAAGGGAGTTGTCATGACAGCGATTCAAATCACAAAGGCTCAAAGCGCCATCAAAACTCTAGGAGTCGATGAGCTTTCGGCTTTAATCTTTAGAGCAGTACCGACCATCAAAAACGATCTCTACCGAAAGCCCAGCTCACTGCCCCCACGTATCGTGATGCCTGGCTCCAAGAAGTTGGTCTGGCTCGAGGGCGATGTGCTCGCTTGGCTCGAGCAGTGCCGCGCAGTTGTCGAAAAACCCAAGGCGGTAGTTCACAAGTTGAACCGCCGCTTTTGAGATCAATCCAACTTGTTGGCAATCTGCGAAGCTGTTGGGTGGTAGTAGCGCTTCGCAGACTTTGGGTCTCGGTGGCCACTGAAGGCCATCAATTCAAAAATGTGTCCTACCTTAGCTGCCACTCTAGTGGTCGCCTCATGCCGTCCCCCGTGGAGAATGAGCTCCTTGTCGGTTAGACCCGCAGCCTTCTTGGCATCAGCGAAACTGTTTTGCAGGTGTCCTGACGAGATTGGAAAAATCTTGTCCGTTGGTTGTAGTCCTTCTGTCAGAACGTCCAGCAAGGCAATTGCCTTTTTGCTCAAGGGCACATTACGGTTGTGATTGTTCTTGTTGTCTCGGAGAAACAGGCGTTGCTCTAGGGGGTAGTAATCTTGCTTCATCGCTTTGAGCATTTCGCCCTTGCGCATTGCTGTTTCCACGGCAACGGCGATAGCCCAGGCTGCGAAGTCTTTCTTTATCGTGGGCTTATTTTCTGGGTCGAAATTGGTGGCCTTGAGCAGTGCCTCCACTTCCCAATCGAACCAACCACGGGTTCTCTCCACATCACCGCCGTCGGGTTTGGCCAGTCCTGTGATTGGGTTTTTATTGAGAGGGACCTCCCACTCGTTGATGGCATGGTTGAAAAGCCCGCTGATGGTTCCTATTTCACGAACGATGGTTCCGGGCTTGACCACCGCCAGGCGGGCATCACGCCAGGCTTTGAAGTCAGCCATACAGATTTGGTCCAAGCGACGAACCATAAATTTGCACGAGTTGTAAAGAGAATTTAGTTTTATGCGCTGTTGGTGGTTTTCCTCATTCTCGGGAAGTTCCTCCAGGCGTCTCAAAAACAGATCGCCCACGGTCGTTGACTTGGCCTCTTTGGTGAGTTCGACGTGGGTGCCTTTTTTCATCTCGCTGAGTGTGTCGACTCCGAAGTCAACGGCCTCAGCTCTCGTTTTGAATGTGCCGGTGACGGTTTGAAATCCGGACTTGCGAATACGGATTTGGAAGTTGCCTTGAGCGGTACGTTTTGGGGTGGCCATTTTGAGTTCCTTGAAGCGCCGAGGGCTGCTTAAAAAATTGCGCAAAATCCGCGCATTTGGAACTAAGAAACCACAAACGATTCTTGGAATTTGAAGGCTTGGCAATAGCCGGTTGCGTTGGTTAGTGGAGTGATTTTGGAGTGATTTGAAAAAAAAGTCAAAAAAAAAGCCCCTTGTGGGGGCTTCTTCTTTTTCCACATCGGCTTGGAAGCCGCATGGATACTAGGTCTTGGCGGAAACGGAGGGATTCGAACCCTCGATGAGGCTCTACACCCCATACTCCCTTAGCAGGGGAGCACCTTCGGCCTCTCGGTCACGTTTCCAACGGGCTCTATTATGCCTTAACTTGGTCCAAGTCAAACGCTTTGTGCAGGGCGCGAACGGCCAACT
>CAISQQ010000295.1 GCA_903887655.1 uncultured Burkholderiales bacterium | reverse complement strand
GTGACCGATTTGATGTAGATCTCTTTGGTGGCGTGATCCCCGATTCGAAGCGGTTCGTAAAACTTCAGATTGTTGCCAACAAACATGCGCTTGGGCAATGGACTATCCGGACAGCCCTCAAATTCAGCCGACAAGCCGTCAGGGCTCAATTGGTCGGTGTGGACAAGTCTTGGGAAAAAGATGAAATGCCACCCCCAGGGAACCGCGTCGCCTGTTTTGGGCAATGGGCTGTGGCGATTCAAGGTCAGGCTCAGGCGATGAACCTGGGTGGCCGTGATGACATCTTCGGTGATGTGCTTGACACCAATGTATTGTTCAAGTTGAGCGTACTCACTCACGGTGGTGTTCTCCAGCGAATGGGCGTGAATCAAAAGTCATGGTTGTTACCAAGGGGGGTGAAGTGTTCAATCGGCTGAAGCGCCCGAGTTTTTCACCAGCGTTGACCATTTGTTGATCTCAGCCGAGATGAAGACGCCGAATTGTTCCGGTGTTGTGGTGCTCACGTCCATGCCCATATTGGCCAGTCGCTCGCGCACTTCAGGCTGACCCAGTGTCTTCACAATCTCTTTGTTGTAGCGCGCCACAATGTCCTTGGGGGTTCCTGCAGGAGCCACAACGCCAAACCAGCCGGCCACCTCAAATCCTGGGAAACCTTGATCCGCGATGGGCGTGACCTCGGGCAGCAGGGTGGAGCTTTTGGCCGAGGCAATGCCAATGGAGCGCAGCTTGCCCGATCGAATATGGGGCAACGAGTCGGGGATCATGGAAAACATGAACTGGATCTGTCCGGACATGAGGTCGGGAATGGCCTGCGCGAGGCCCTTGTAGGGCACATGAACCACATCGACTTGGGCGATGAGTTTGAGCATTTCTCCCGCCAAGTGTTGTGAAGTCCCCGTGCCTGCAGAGCCAAACGACAATTTACCAGGATTGGCTTTGGCGTAGGCAATGAGCTCTTGAACGCTCTTGACAGGCAGTGCGGGATTGACGACCAAGATATTTTTCAATTCGGCCGCCAACGTGATGGGTGCAAAATCTTTGATGGCGTTAAAGGGCATCTTGTTGCCATAAAGGCTGGGGTTGATGCCATGGGTGGCCACTGTGACCATGCCAATGGTGTAGCCGTCTGGCGCAGATTTGGCAACAATATTGACGCCCAAGTTACCCCCCGCACCGGTTTTGCTGTCAACGAGCACCGGTTGCTTCATTTGTTCTGTGAGTCCTTGTGCGATGGTGCGCGCCAAGATGTCCAAGGATCCTCCAGGGGGGGTCAAGGTGACGAGGCGAATGGGTTTGCTTGGGAAAAGCTCTTGGGCGTTTGCAGTGGCAGCGGACCCGAGAGTGCCCAAAGTCAGTCCGAGGAGAACAATCCAAAGGCTGGGGTGTCTGGGGGTTTTGATCATTTTCATGGGAGGTCTCTTAACGGTTGGGAAATAACAGAAAGGGAGATGCGCTCGCGCGCAATCTCACGCAATCGAGCTTTGGAGAGTTTGCCAAACCCCACTCTGGGGAAATCATCGAGCACAATGATCTCTCGGGGTACTTTGAATTTGGCAAGACTCTTGTGGCAGTGGGCCATGATGCGATCCACGCAGTCAGCGCTTGCCTGCGGTTCGAGCCGAACGAAGGCAACCGCCACTTCGCCAAAGTGGTCATCTTGGCGTGCCACCACCGCAGACTCCACCACGCCTGCGACCTGGCTGACGACTTGTTCGATTTCAGCGGCCGATACCCCTTCACCCCCGACTTTGATCACGTCTTTCGTTCGCTCAGCAAACTCGAGCGCGCCGTGGGGGTGAAGTTTGACCATGTCACCCGTGAGGAAGTAGCCCTGTGCATCAAAAGCGGCTTGGGTCGCACTGGGGTCTTGAAAGTATTCAGAAAAAATGGAAATTCCTCGCACCCCCCGCACCAGCAATTGTCCTTTGCCAGGGCCTGCCAGGGCCACCCCCGAGTCATCGATGACTTTCAAATCGTAGCCCGTTGAGGGTCTGCCCATGGTCAGGTTGGGGGTTGGCAGTGTGGGATCGGTGATGATGGGTTGCGACACCATCTCGGTCATGCCCCAGCCACCCAGG
>CAISQQ010000294.1 GCA_903887655.1 uncultured Burkholderiales bacterium | reverse complement strand
GGTGTTGGGGTCAACCTTGTCCGGTCGATCGACCATCGATGGACCAGCACCCCATCCTAACCCACGATGGATCAAAAGACGGTTCTGATCATGAATTTTGACAGGGTGCACGCCCCATTTCAGATCTGGACCGTCAGTGCGCTTGAGCGACCCTCGCTGGCTTCATGAGCCCCAACGTGGTGGGTGTGAGAGGCCAGCCGCGGGTGCTTTACTTGCTCATCCTTTCATGCCTTCACCGTCTGATGGGTGAGGCTCGAGCGTGTTGGGACTGGACGCAGGAGGGCTTTGACCCAAAAAGGCTGAAGCCATGCCACACAGGGCAATGAGCGCAATGCCAGCACTGGCCCAAGCATCGGGGACGTGGTCAAAGACAAACCAGCCCAGCAGCGTGGCAAAGGCAATGGAGCTGTAGAGATAAGGTGTGATGGTTGAGACGGGCGCGCGGGCATAGGCCAAGATCAGTAAATAGTGACCGAGGGTGCCAGACAGACCCACCAACACCAATTTGGCCCAGTCCCCTGCGGCCAAGTCAGTGCTCCACCAACCCACCACCATGAAGCTGGCGATGGTGGTGCCCACCCAGCCGGTGTACAAATGCATGGTCAAGGGGTTCTCGGTTTTGGCCATGTGGCTCGTGAGGATTTGAAAACTCGCATAAGTGAGCACCATGGACAAGGGGTAAATGGTCGCGTGGGCCGGAATGCCGCCGCCTGGGCGCACGATGACCATGGCCCCAATCAGTCCACCCACAATCAATAGCCAGCGCAGTGAGCTCACCGACTCCTTCATCAAAAACCTGGCCAACACCGTCACCAGCAATGGGGTGAGCATGGCAATGGCCGTGAACTCGGCCACCGCAATGTGCTCCAAACTTTTGAAACCCAAAAAACTGCAAGCAAAAAGCAGCAAGCCTCTGAGGAGCTGTAAAAGGGGCTGTCGCGTCTGTAGGCGAGTGCTGCCCTGACTCGACAAGACAAAGCCAGTCGTGGCCACGGCTTGAAAAATATAACGAAACCACAAAACCATCAAGAGGGGAACGCTGGCAAAGGTGACCTTGTTGGTGGTGTCCAAGACGGCGATACAGCCCATGGCCATGACCCCGAAGAAGATGCTTTGGCTGCGGCGACTGATCATGGCGTTGGCGGCAAACCGTGGCTGGCACGCACTGCGTTGAGCTCACCCGCGTGATAGGGCCTGGGTGTGATGACTCGCCCGTTTGAGGGGTGTAGGGAGGGCGTTTTGAGGGGACTCACAAGATGCGGTCTTCCAACAACTCCCACACAGGCGTCAAGGCACCTGGCAGCCACGGCAAGGTGCCCAAATCAATGCGACTCTCGCTGGGCGAGTGAAAGTCACTGCCGCGAGATGCAGCCAGGTCAAACTCCTGAGCCATGCCCGCGTATTCGACATACTCTTGTGGGGTGTGCGAGCCTGTCACCACTTCCACCGCTTGTCCGCCATGGGACTTGAATTCGGTAAAGAGCGCAAACTCCTCATTGGGGGTGAAATCGTAGCGCCCGGGGTGAGCAATCACGGCCACCCCTTGGGCTTGCGTGATCCAGGTGACGGCATCGGCCAAACTGGCCCAACGGTGCTCTACAAATCCGGGGTTGCCGGGTGTCAAAAAGCGACGAAACACTTCGTTGGTGTCTTTGCAAACCCCAGTTTGAACCAAATGGCGGGCAAAGTGGGTGCGCGATATGAGGTCTGGG
>CAISQQ010000293.1 GCA_903887655.1 uncultured Burkholderiales bacterium | reverse complement strand
GCACACGCTCGAGCCAGCCCAGGGGCGTGCCCATGGCCAAGAGGGTAAAGAGCTCAGCGTGTTCGGGAATTCGACTTTGTAAAAAAAGTGTGCATTGATCAGGATCGAGCCCAGCGGCCAACCAGTCGATCACCATTTCGTAAACGTTTTTTTCGATCACCTCGCGGCTCTCGTAGTGGGTGGGAGGGCGTGCCAGTCGGCCACGAAGAAGTAGCAATCCATGCTCGACTGCAGGCGCACCCAGTTCTTTAAGGCGCCATGGTAGTGCCCCAGGTGCAAGGCGCCAGTGGGGCGCATACCGGATAAAACTCGTTCTTTCATACGCTCACAAATAAAAAGTGGTCCAAGGGGCTCAAGAGCCAAGACAAAACCCCATACGTTAAATTCATCAAGGGGTGTATCCAATACGTTGAGATGGTGCCTTGCCAAGCCAAAAACATGACAATAAAAAATCCATACGGCTCCACGCGCGAGTACGCCATGGCTTGGCGCATGGGCAACAAGCCCACCACGATGCGCCCGCCGTCCAAGGGGGGCAAGGGAAACAAATTGAAGACAAACATCACCACGTTGACCAAGACGCCGGCTTGCGCCATGCTCACCAAAAAGGGCTCCGTGATCCCCAGTGCATTCAGGACGTACAGCATTAAAAACCAAGCCAGCGCTTGTAAAAAATTGACGCCAGGCCCAGCCAAGGCCACCCAAATCATGTCACGCTTGGGGTGGCGCAAATTGCCAAAACGCACCGGCACGGGTTTGGCGTAGCCAAACAACAAAGCGCCGCCGGTGGCGAAATAAAGCAGCAGTGGCATGACGATCGTGCCCACGGGATCGATGTGGTTCATCGGGTTGAAGGTGACTCGTCCCAAGGTCCAGGCGGTGTTGTCGCCAAAGTAGCGCGCCGCATAGCCGTGCGCTGCTTCGTGCAAAGTGATTGCAAACAAAACGGGCAAGGCAAAAATAGAGACGGTTTGAACGAGTGCGTTGATATCCACGCGTCAATTGTGACATTGAACACCCCTATTTGTAATTAAAAGTTACACCTAATCGGGAAAAAACACACGTAAATTAAGCCCTTTTTACCTCATCCATGGAAAAAAATATCGCATTATGAAATTCCCAAAAGTTCCAAGGAGCCCCGCCCATGCCGAATCACCGTGGGTGCAAATCCCTTGTCCATGGGGGTCAGGTCCAGAACGGTGGTGGGTTGGTTGCTCACCGCACCGGCTTGAACGATCGCGCCCACTTGGTGCTCAAGCCGTTCTCGAATCTCTTGGGGGTCACTCAAGACAGCATCACTGCCGGCCAAGCTCAAGGTGGTGCTCAAGATGGCCTGCCCGTGTAAGCGCAACAGCATTTGCAGCGCGGCATGATCGGGCACCCGAAGACCAATGGTTTTGCGCTTGGGACTGCACACCCGTTTGGGCACCTCCTTGGTGGCCTCCAAGATGAAGGTGTAGGCCCCAGGGGTGGCCGACTTCAAGAGTCGAAATTGCCGATTGTCCACTTTGGCGTAAAGCGCGAGTTGACTCAAATCTTGGCACATCAAGGTGAGCAAATGGTGGTCATCGATACCCTTGATGCGGCGCATTTGTTGCACCGCTGCGGGGTCCGAGAGCTGGCACATCAAGGCATAGGAAGAGTCGGTGGGCATGACCAAGACCGCTCCTTTTTGCATCAAATCACAAGCCGTTTTTAAAAGCCTCTCTTGCGGGTGGGTGGGATGCAGTTCAAGGTATTGGGCCATGATGGGGTCGAAGATGGTGCTGTGGGCCACGAGTCTTGTGGGTGCGCGTGCTGGGCAAGGCTGAGGCAAGCGTTCGGCCGTTGAAGGCTCTGCAAGAGACCATTGTGCCTTGGGCGCGAAGGAGACACCTTTCACATTGTACGAGTTGCGCCCTGGGTGTGTGCTGCACGGATGAGCAAGGGCGAGCGACCCCGAGACCTTCACGTCAAGCCGACTCGCTGCACGGGTCGGCATTTTTTCAATCCAATCCGGTCCGCCCTAGTAAAAACCCCCTCTTAAAACGGCGTCTTGGCGGGGGTGCGTCTGATAATATGCGGGGCTAAAAAGGAGTATCGAATGAAAACAACAACCATGGCCAACCCCCACTTCGCGCGCAACGCGCTCACCCTTTGCTTGAGTTTGGCAGCGGTCACCGCCGCACAAGCGCAAAGTGCCGGTGACTGGATTTTGAATGTGGGCCTGGCCTCCATCAACCCCAGTGCTTCCATCAGTCCCATGACCTCCGTGGGACCGGCTGCACCCGCCTTCACCCCCGCCCTCAAAGGCGCCACCGCCTCAATTGCCAGCACCTCAACGCAGACCTTGGGTCTTTTGTACATGTTCACCAACAACATGGGGTTGGAGGCCACGATCGGCATTCCCCCCAAAATGACGGTGGATGTTCAACTCACCTCGGGTGCTCATCCAGGCGCTGCCTCGGCCAAAGCTTTGTACCCTTCATTTGTGGGCAAATACTTTTTCCAAACCCCCCAGGATATGTTGAGACCTTACCTGGGCTTGGGCTTGACCACCGCCTCGTTCAATTCGGTGGGTGTCAACACCTCGGACGCGTTGGTCAATGGACTGGGTGGAACGTCAGCGTCTCTGAGCTCCAGCGTGGCACCGCTCTACACCTTGGGGGCCATCTACCGTTTGGATGACAAGTGGTCGATCAATGGTTCGGTGAGTTATGTGCCCTTGAAGACCAACGCCACGTTTGTGGGCACGGGCACCACCACCACAGGGACCTTGACCATCAACCCCACCGAGTATGTCCTTCGTGTGGGCTACAAGTTCTAAGTTCTTGAGCCTGCGTCCAAGCGCAGCACAGACCGCACTGACGGCCAGTGGCCAGTGGCCATCGGCCCAGAAAGCAGTCGTTTTAGCGGCTTGAAGTCCGCGGTGGATGTCTCCCTGGCGAGCCGATGAGGGCTCACCAGGCACGCCCCGCTCTGAATAGAAGCTTCGGAGTGCCAAGAAAGCCCAAGAGCGGGTTTTCTTGGCGTTTTTTTTGGGGCTTTTCTCAAGTCAGCGTGCTTGTCTGCACGAGGCCTGCGTGCAGCAAACCCCACTGCAGCGACTCCCCCACGCCATGCGCTCAGTAAGGGATGTTGAGTTTCACCTTGGCCCATTCGTAATGGGGGTCTTGGGGGTCGAGCCGCCAGCCGCTCAGCAGCAAGCGGGTCATGTATTGACGGTTGTAGATGAAGGGGAAAATCAGCTGCGAGAGTCCCGCTGAAAACACCGTGATCACCAAGTGCAACAACCCCACGCCCAACTCTCCCCGAATGATGGGCACAAACCAGCCAAAGCACAGATAGCTCCAGCTGTAGCCGAGGTAGCCTTTTTTCACCAATCCCGATTCGCGGTGGATCAAGTACACCGGTTTTTGTGCACCAATGATCAAGAGCCCCACGATCAAAGGCATCAGCACAATGAGGCAAGCAATCCAAAAAAGAGCGGAGAAAACTTCCATGTTCAATCGTTCCCAGTGTGAAGGTGTTGGGGTCAACCTTGTCCGGTCGATCGACCATCGATGGACCAGCACCCCATCCTAACCCACGATGGATCAAAAGACGGTTCTGATCATGAATTTTGACAGGGTGCCACCCCCATTTCAGATCTGGACCGTCAGTGCGCTTGAGCGACGCTCGCTGGCTTCATGAGCCCCAACGTGGTGGGTGTGAGAGGCCAGCCGCGGGTGCTTTACTTGCTCATCCTTTCATGCCTTCACCGTCTGATGGGTGAG
>CAISQQ010000292.1 GCA_903887655.1 uncultured Burkholderiales bacterium | reverse complement strand
GCAGCACATTGCCACTGGCGTCCTTGGCAGTGAAGGTCAAGGTACCCGTACCCGTTGGCGTGCAGCTGTAGGCTTGGTACAAAGGACTGGGGCTTTGTGCGGGGCTCAATGCGCCACACATGGTGGCATTGAAAGTCACACCCTGGTTGAGTTGGGTGACGCCCACATAAAAAGACACTGGAATCCCATAGGCCAAAAGACTGGTCTGAATGCTCGGGGGATTCAATGGGGTGCTCGATCCTGAGCCACAGGCACTCAGAAAAGAGAGGATAGAAAGCCCGAGAGCGGATTTGATGAATTTCAAAGTTCGTTTCATGATGTGCTTTTTCAATCAAAGACCCAACTCTTTCGGTCCTCTACCCTCAAGTCCAAATAGGCTTGTCTCAAGCGTTCGCGCCGCAATTCATAATAGCGATCCGAATTGCGATCAAGGTTCGAGAGTTGTGCCAAGGTATCACCCGTTTTGGGTAGAAGACCCAAAGTTTTACTCCAAGCATTTGGAACGGTTCCCAAATTGGATTCGGCACTGTAAACGAATTGGTTGGTGCCCCTGACATTGACCGCATCAAAACTTGCATTGACCCTCGGTGTCAGAGGAATCCACAACTGTAAGCCCGCGAAGTTCACGAAGCTGGAATCGAGTTGCTGGCTTCTTTGAATGTAGAAATTGAGCGCTGTGTCCCCATGCCAAAATCTCTCGGTCAAAATGACACCATGGTCTCCCGACCAAAACTCTCCCGCTTGGATTTCGGTGGTCGTATTGAAACGGTTGTCCAGCGAGTAACGCAATCCAGCAACGCTGTATCTGTTGGGATTGGCGACACCACCCAGGTTTTGGTCCTTGAACTGTCCGCCCTGCAAGTCCAAGCGAAAACGCCCGTTACTGGAAAATGTTTGAGTCTCCAAACCCACGCCCGTGAAGGATTGGTAAATCTTGCCTACACTGGCCATCACTTGCGTGTTGAGCCTAGAGACATCAACGACCTGATGCACCATTTGTCGCGAGACTTGTTGGGTCAAACGATCAGCGTAGTATGGACTGCCAAGGTTGAAGTTACGTGTTCTCGCTCCCATCGGCACAACAACATTCACATCCAAATAGGCACCAGGCCACAAGCGAACCATGGGATTGAGGTTCGCACCCAAATCAAAATCAAAGGCACCATTAGAGGTGTTCAAAGGATTGAGCAGTTCAGGGCTCAGCACCACTTCTGGTCGAAATTGAGCAGTGGTGTCGAATTGCCACTTGGTGTTTTGAAAATCGGTGGGATGGGTCAGTGCTGATTTCAAGGACAAAGTACTAGAGCATGGATCTCCTTGCTCAATCCATTTTTTAACGCACTGGATGTCGCCTCGAACGCTCAACACATCCAAACCGTGGTTGCCAACGATCAGTTCAAACGCTCTTGACTTGTCTCCAAAGGTAGATGCCATGACACCAAGCGCAACACCCGCAGCATCCAAGGCGTTCCACTGGAAATTTTCTTGATCAACCCACAAGACCAGATCTTGGTCTCGAGTGCCGAATTTCGCTTTTTGGAATCCATTTTTGATCAACTCATCTTGAAAATCAAAGGGCTTGATGCGAGGCAGTCTCAGTCTCTTGGACTTAGAGCTGTATTTGGACTTGGGTTCCTCTTCGCCATCGGTCTTTGTTTCCTTGACCTCTGACAAGGGCACATTCACGCCCATGCCGATCCAGGAGCGTTGAGTGAAATTGAGGGACGAGAGGTCATTGCGAGTGAGTCGGTTGTTGAGCGTGATGAAGAGATCGGTCTTCTCATCCAAGGGATGAGCAAAGAGCGTGGAGTGGAGCCATGCATCTTTTCCAATTTGGTCATAGCTCACTCGGCTGAAACGGTTGACGTTCCACTGAACACCACCAAACGCGCCATTCAAGACGGCATTGGGACCCGACGACTTGGCCGCGCCAAGCGTGAATTGAAGGGGTCCTTTGTTGTGTGTGCCCACCACGTACTTGCTACTGAAAAGCCTAGACTCACCAGCGTAGTCAACATCACCCACCGCAACCGCCGTGTTTTTACCCAAGGGCAACCAGTTGTTGGGAAGACGGTATTTGAAGGAAGTCGATAAGTCTCGAAGGCTAGAAGAAGCACAAGCATCTGAGCTAGATAGATTG
>CAISQQ010000291.1 GCA_903887655.1 uncultured Burkholderiales bacterium | reverse complement strand
TTTTGCGAGGAACGTGGTGAGCACCTCTCACCCCTTGGCGGCTCAGGCCGGGCTCAGAATGCTGTGGCAAGGCGGCAATGCGGTCGATGCGGCCATTGCGGCCGCGGCCACCATGACCATTGTGGAGCCGGTGAGCAATGGCCTGGGCTCTGACGCCTTTTGCCTGCTGTGGGACGGTCAAGCCTTGCACGGCTTGAACGCGTCGGGCACGGCACCACAAGCATGGACGCCTGCGTATTTTCATCAAAAATACGGTGCTGGTGAGAAAAATCCCCCCAAACGAGGCATGGATGCCGTCACGGTGCCGGGCGCGGTGGCGGCGTGGGTGGAGATGAGTCGGCGCTTTGGTCGCCTCGACTTTGAAGCCTTGCTCCAGCCCGCCATTGAGGTGGCCGAACGTGGGTTTTTGCTGCCGGTTGTCGTGCAACAAAAATGGGCTGCTGCCACGCCAGAGCTTCACGCCATGCCGGGTTTTGCAGACAACTTTATGCCTTGGGGGCGTGCTCCTGAGGTGGGCGAGTTGTTTAAATTCCCCGCCGCCGCCAAAGGCTTGAGGGCCATCGCCAAAAGCCACGGGGAGGCCTTTTATGGTGGCGAGATCGCCCAAGCCTTGGAGGCGTTCTCCAGGAGCCACGGCGGCGCCTTGAAGGCCAGTGATTTTGCGGCTTACCGTGCCGAGTGGGTCAAGCCCATTTCTAAACAATACCGCGGTTACACCTTGCATGAAATTCCCCCCAACGGTCAAGGGGTGGCGGCGTTGATGGCCTTGGGGATTTTGAGCCATTTCGACATGGCGAGCTTTCCCGTCGATGGGGTCGCTTCACAGCACTTGCAAATCGAAGCCATGAAACTGGCCTTTGCCGATGTCTACCGCTATGTCGCCCAACCCGACGCCATGCAGATCACGGTCGAGGACATGCTCGATGATGCTTATTTGGCCCAGCGTGCGAGGTTGATCCAACTCGATCGTGCGCAGAATTTCCAAGCAGGCAACCCGGTCAAAGGGGGCACGATTTACCTCACCACGGCTGATGAAGATGGCATGATGGTGAGCTTTATCCAAAGCAATTACCTCGGATTTGGCTCGGGTTGTGTTGAACCCCAATTTGGCATCAGCCTACAAAACAGAGGCCACGCTTTTGATTTGCAACCCGATGCCCACAACCGAGCCAACTTGGTGGCGCCTGGCAAGCGCCCCTTTCACACCATCATTCCTGCTTTCTTGAGCAAAGACGGCCAGCCGGTGATGAGCTATGGCGTGATGGGGGCCAATATGCAGCCCCAAGGCCACATGCAGACTTTGGTTCGAATGCTTGACTACGGTCAAAGCCCACAAGCGGCCTGTGATGCGCCGCGATGGCGCTACAACGAAGGCATGGAGATCAATGTGGAGAGCCAGCTCAATGCCCAAACATTGTCTCAGCTGCGCGAATTGGGCCATCAAGTGGGCGTGATCAACGACAACTACCAAGACTTTGGGGCCGGTCAATTCATTTGGCGACTGGGTGACCCCAAGGTCGAGGGCTATGTGGCCGCCAGCGACGCGCGCAGAGACGGATTGGCAGCCGGGTTTTGAGCGGCCATTCAACCCCCACGCCAGGCCTGAGTTTGGGCGCCCAAAGGCAGCGCTTACCGCTGGCGGGCTTGGTGTTTGCCTTGATGGGCGCCGTGGCCTTCAGTGGCAAGGCCATCGTGATCAAACTCACCTACCGCTATGGGGTGGATGCGATGACCCTCATCATGCTGAGGATGCTCTTTGCGTTGCCATTTTTCCTGATCATGGCCGCCTGGGCCGAGTTTCAGGCTCGCCAAACTCCCGCGCCAGGCGGCAGCGCTCCCGAGTCTTCTCAGCGGTCACAGCCCCTGGCGTTTGAAGATCGTCCCCAGCGACAATTTCGGGTGACCTTGAGCGCCAAGGATGTGCGCGAGATTGCCTTTTTGGGCTTCATGGGTTACTACTTTTCGAGTTTTTTGGATATTATTGGGCTCCAATACGTGAGCGCGAGTTTGGAGCGTTTGATTTTGTACCTGAACCCGACCTTGGTGCTGATCCTGGGGTGGGTTTTTTTAAAGCGTCGCGTGAGTCTCAAGCGTCTTGTTGCCATGGGGGTGAGCTACTTGGGGCTGCTGGTGGCTTTTGGCGCTGAGCTTGCCGTCTCTTCAAGCCACGTCTGGCTCGGTTCGGGTTTGGTCTTCATGAGCGCTCTCACCTATGCGGGCTACATGATGCTCAGCGAGCGACTGCTCGAGCGCATACAGTCATTGAGGTTGGTGGCTTGGGCGAGCTCCATGGCGTGCGCGTGCTGCATCCTGCAATTCACGCTCTTTCGTTCTTGGCAAGCCTTGTCCTTGCCCGTTGAAGTCTTGCAGTTGGCGTTGATCAACGCCATCGTTTGCACCGTTTTACCCATCTTTTTTGTCATGAAAGGCATTGAGCTCATGGGGGGTGCGATCACGGCACAAGTCGGTATGATTGGTCCCTTGTCCACCTTGCTCTTGAGCTTTTGGATCTTGGGGGAGCCCTTGAATGCATGGATTGGTTTGGGAACGCTGCTGGTGCTGGTTGGCGTATTTTTAGTGTCTCGCTTAGGAGTTGAACAATGAATTTTGGATTAACGAACAAATGGGCCTTGGTGTGCGGCGCCTCCAGGGGCCTGGGGCTGGGGTGCGCCAAGGCCTTGGTGCAAGAGGGGGTGCATGTGGTGATTGTCGCCAGACGCGCGGAGCCACTGGCCCAGGCCGTGGCCGAGCTCAAAGCCTTGAACCCCCACGTCACGGTCTTGAGTGTGGCGGCGGATATCACCAGTGCCGAGGGCCGCGAGCAGGTCTGGTCAGTGCCAGGTGGGCCGCACAAAGCCTTTGATATCGTCGTCACCAATGCAGGCGGGCCTCCCCCTGGAGACTTCAGACAATGGGGTCGAGACGAATGGATCAAGGCTGTGGACGCCAATATGCTCACGCCCATTGAGCTCATCAAGGCGACGGTGGATGCCATGGCCGAGCGTGGGTTTGGACGCATTGTCAACATCACCTCTGGCGCTGTGAAAGCGCCCATCGACAATTTGGGACTCTCCAACGGTGCTCGCAGTGGCTTGACAGGTTTTGTGGCGGGTTTGGCGCGTTCGGGTCAATTGGCGGCCAAGAACGTCACCATCAATAACTTATTGCCCGGCGCTTTTGACACCGATCGCATCCGCGAAACCCTCAAGGGTGCTGTGCAAAAAACGGGTCTGTCGATGGAAGAGGTGATGGGCCAGCGCATCAAAACCATTCCCGCCAACCGATTTGGCAACAGCGATGAGTTTGGCGCCACCTGCGCTTTTTTATGCAGCGCTCAAGCCAGTTACATCACCGGTCAAAACATTTTGATCGATGGGGGGGCTTACAAAGGGACGTATTGAGTTGGGTGGTCTGGGCCTTGTGCAGCGCGCTTTTGCCCAGCACGTGAGTGGGATTGTCATCATGAACTTGAAGAGGAGTATTTCACATGTCTAAATCGGTTAAAGCTGTGATCATTGAACGTCACGGTGGTCCAGAAGAATTGAAATTGGTGGATTGGCCAGTCGGAGAGCCGGGTCCTGGTGAGATCTTGATTGAGCACAAGGCCATTGGTCTCAATTACATCGATGTCTATCAGAGGATGGGTCTGTACCCAATGGCCATGCCCCTCACGATGGGCATGGAGGCCTCAGGGGTCGTGTTGGCCGTTGGGGAAGGGGTCACTCACCTCAAGGCAGGAGACCGTGCAGCCTACGCCAGCCAACCGCCTGGAAGTTATTGCGAGGCGCGGGTGATGCCCGCCAAAACAGTCTGCAAATTGCCCGATGCCATTGATTTTGAGACCGGTGCGGCCATGATGCTCAAGGGATTGACGGCCCAATATTTACTCAACCGCACCCAGCCTCAAGGCGGTCTGCACCCAGGCGACTTTATCTTGTTCCATGCCGCAGCCGGCGGCGTGGGGTTGATCGCGTGTCAGTGGGCCAAGGCCTTGGGCTTGCGCCTCATCGGCACTGCGGGCTCCGACGCCAAATGCGAATTGGCGGCATCCCACGGGGCAAGCCATGTGATCAATTACAGCAAAGAAGATTTTGTGGCCCGTGTGAAAGAGATCACCGCAGGGGTGGGGGTGAAGGCGGTTTATGACTCGGTGGGCAAGGACACTTGGTCAAAGTCACTCGACTGCTTGGCGCCCTTTGGTTTGATGGCCAGCTTTGGCAATGCATCCGGGCCCGTGCCCGATATGTCACCAGGGATTTTGGCGGGCAAAGGCTCCTTGTATGTGACGCGCCAAACTTTGTTCACGCACATTGCCACTCGGGAGACCACACAACTCATGGCCGATGATTTGTTTGACAAGGTCACCCAAGGTTTGGTGCACATCCCCATTGAGCAACGCTATCCTTTGGCCCAAATCCAGCAAGCCCACCGAGACTTGGAGGCCAGAAAGACCACAGGCTGCACCATCTTGACCTTGACTTGAGTAAGCCCCAAGTCCTCGACGTTAAGCGCCAGGCCCCAGCAGGGCCTGGCCTTTTCGTTGGTAGGCTTTGATGAGCTCATCCACGATCAGGCAGATGGCGCCAAGGGTGATGGCGCTGTCGGCCGCGTTGAAGGCTGGGAAGTGCCACATCTCCCAATGGAAATCTAAAAAATCAACCACATAGCCCAAGCGCAAGCGGTCCACCACATTGCCAATGGCGCCGCCCATGATCATCCCCAAAGCGAAAGAGAAGAGCTTTTCGCGTGCGTTTGATTTCAGCAACCACACCATCACGCTGCACGCCAAGACACCCAGTGCCGAGAAGAACCAGCGCTGCCAGCCTTCATTGGAGGCCAAAAAAGAGAAAGCCACGCCGGTGTTGTGCACGCGAATGAGGTTGAAAAACGATGTGACCTCAAAACCACTGCCCCAGACGAAGGCATCCAAAATCAACCCCTTGGTCCACTGATCAATGCCCACGACTGCGGCAGACAGCGCCACCCAAGCCCACCAAGGTGGGTGAGGCGCCAAGTGCTCGGCATCCAAGCCAGGTGCGCTAGAGCTCATGCAAAGAGTCTCTTCTCGCCCGCCCCAAACAGATTGTGTGAGCAGCGCAGGCAAAGGGTTGGATGTGCCGTGTCCGCGCCGACATCGGACTGGTAGTGCCAGCAGCGTTCGCATTTGACGTCGGGGCTTGGACTCACCGTGATCTCAGGTTCGGCCTCGGGGGCGTCGTGCCTCAAGAGCTCGACCTTGGAGGTGATGAAGACGAATTTCACATCGTCTTCAAGGGAAGACAAGAGCGCCCAGTCGTGCTGGCCCAAGCGCAGCTGCACTTGGGCTTGCAAAGACGCGCCCACGAGCGAGGCGCTTCTGAGTGTTTCGATCTCTTTGTTGACCAAATCGCGAATCACCCGAATTCGACTCCATTTGGCCAGGAGCGTCGTCTCGGTGGGCAGGGTGAGGTAAGTTTCTTGAAAAATCGAGGTCTTGTGTCCCATCAGATGCCAAGCTTCTTCGGCCGTGAAACTCAAAAAAGGCGCCATCAATCGCAGAAGCGCTTGGGTGATGGCCCAAAGCGCTGTTTGTGCGCTCTTTCTGGCGTGTGAGTGGGAGGCGGTGGTGTAGAGACGATCTTTCAAGATGTCGAGATAAAAGGCGCCCAGTTCCTCAGAGCAATAAATTTGCAATTTACCCACCACCGGATGGAACTCGTATTGGCCAAAGAGGCCGCCTTCATAGACACGCGTCTTGGGGTTCCACTGACCCGCAATCTCGCTTTGCAGTTGCGACAAACGCTCCAAGGCGTAGCGGTCAATTTCTAGCAAGTTGGGGGGGGCAATGGCCTCCTTGACCGGGTCAAAGTCACTCACATTGGCCAGCAAAAAACGCAGTGTATTTCTGATGCGGCGATAGGCGTCGACCACTCGGGCCAGGATTTTGTCATCAATGTTGAGGTCGCCTGAGTAGTCGGTGGAGGCGACCCAAAGCCGCACGATTTCGGCACCCAGTTTGTCGCTCACCTCTTGAGGGGCCACCACATTGCCCAAGGATTTGCTCATTTTGCGGCCCTGTCCATCGGTGGCAAAGCCGTGCGTGAGCAATCCGCGGTAGGGTGCTCGACCGTAGAGTGCACATCCCAAGAGCAGTGAGCTGTGAAACCAACCCCGGTGCTGATCATGGCCTTCGAGGTAGAGATCGGCCTCGGGCCCACTTGCGTGAAAAGGCGCCACGCCATAGGCCTTCAAATGCGAGCCTCGCAAGACGTGCTCAAAAGTGGAGCCCGAGTCAAACCAGACCTCCAAAATATCGGTGCTCTTGGTGTACAAGTTGGCTTCGGTCTTGCCCAAAACGTCCTCAGCCGTCAGTCGAGACCAGGCCTCAATGCCACCGGTTTCGATCACGTCGGCGGCTTGGTCAAGAATCTCCAATGTGCGGGGATGCAACTCGCCGCTGGTGTTGTGGATGAAAAACGGCAAGGGAACACCCCAAGCGCGTTGTCGCGAGATGCACCAGTCGGGCCGAGAGGCAATCATGTCTCTCAGACGAGCCTTGCCGTTCATTGGGTAAAACGAAGTTTGCTCGATGGCTTGAAGTGCCAACTCGCGCAGGCTTTGTTGGGGCTTGTCGCTGGTAAAAATGCCCTCACCGTGATCCATGCGAATGAACCACTGGGCGGCAGCGCGGTAGATCACCGGCGTTTTATGGCGCCAGCAATGCGGGTAGCTGTGGGTGATGGGGTGGGTGGACAAGAGCCGCTGGGCATCCTTTAAACGCTCAAGAATGTGGGGAATGGCTTTCCAAATGTGCTCGCCACCAAAAAGGGGAAAGTCACTGCTGTACACCCCATTGGGTTGAACCGGGTTCAAGATCTCTTCAACCGTCATGCCATGCGCCACACAGCTGTTGAAGTCATCGACCCCGTAGGCCGGTGCCGAGTGCACGATGCCCGTGCCCTCGGTCGCGGTGGCATAGTCGGCGAGATAAATGGGCGACAGGCGCTTAAAGCCAGCCTCCACCTCGGCGAGGGGGTGAAAGAAAGCGATGTTTTCCAGGGCTTGGCCCAGGGTGGTGGCCACGACGGTGCCTGTCAAGTTCCAGCGCTGCAAGGCCACATCCACCAAATCTTTGGCCACCACCATGAGGCCTTTGGCAGTCTGGACCAAAGCAAATTCAATGGCCGGGTTCAAGTTGAGGGCTTGATTGGCCGGGATGGTCCAAGCGGTGGTGGTCCAGATGACGGCAAAGGCCTCTTGAGAGAGTTCAGCCAAGCCAAATGCTTGGGCCAACAAAGCGGGCTGCGCACACAAAAATGCCACATCCAAGGTGTCACTTTTTTTCTCTGCATACTCAATTTCAAACTCAGCCAAAGAGGATCCACAGTCAAAGCAGCAATAGACGGGCTTTAAACCGCGGTAGACAAAGCCTCGCTCAATCACCCGTTTGAAGGCGCGCAATTGGCCGGCTTCGTTTTGCGGATCCATGGTGCGGTAGGGTCGCTCCCAGTCACCGAGCACGCCCAAGCGTTTGAAGTCTTCGCGCTGTTGGTTGATTTGCTCATTGGCAAAGGCTCGGCTTTTGGCTTGCATGTCGTCTCGGCTCAATTTGCGGCCATGCAGCTTTTCAATCGCGTTCTCAATGGGCAAGCCATGGCAGTCCCAGCCCGGGATGTATTGCGCATCAAAGCCCGCGAGTTGGCGGCTTTTGACAATCATGTCTTTGAGCACTTTGTTGAGCGCGTGCCCGATGTGCAGCTTGCCATTGGCGTAGGGTGGACCGTCGTGGAGCACAAAGAGAGGGGCGCCGGCTCTGGCCAAGCGAAGTTGTTGATAAACGCCGTCACTCGCCCACTGCTCGGCCCAAGCAGGCTCGCGCTTGGGCAAGTCTCCACGCATGGGAAACGGGGTGTCTGGCAAGTTGAGCGTGGCTCTGTAGTCTGCGGACTGGGTCATGGAGGTGCTGCCAAAAAAGCAAAGGCGTTGATGCTCAGGAGTGAGCGCGACAGGGGTGGGTGAGGGTGGCTTTGAATTAGTTAAAAAGTTCCCATCCTATTATAAGCGCCCACCTTGGGGTGCTGCGCCTGGGTCTTATGCACTCGGCACGGGTCGGTGTTCGGTGTGCCATTGACGGGCATCGGCGCAGTCTTTGGCAATACCCGCTTCAAGGGCAGACAAGCTCTCGTACTTGAGTTCGTCGTGCAACTTGTGGAGCAGTTCAATTTGAACCACACGACCATAGGCGCCGTCCAGACTCAGCGAGGAGGGCCAATTCAAGCAATGCGCTTCAAGCAAAATTTGTCCCTGGTTCTTGTCTGTGGGGCTCAGACTGGGACGCACACCAAAGTTGGCGACGCCAGCGATGGGTTCGTTGTCGAGACCAAAAACGTTGACCACAAAGATGCCCTGGGTGGCTGCGCGTTGGGGTTTGAATCGCACATTGAGGGTGCGGGCATTGAGGCTGCGGCCCAATTGCCGGCCATAAACCACATGGCCTGAGATCACATAGCCGCGGCCCAAGAGTTTTTGAGCGACGTCCATTTGGCCCTGTGCCAGGGCCTGTCTGACGGCCGAGCTCGACACCCGCACGAGTGCGCTGCTGGCAACGGCTGGGGTCAAGGGTCCTTTGGTCACGGGCAGCGGGATTTCGTAGCTGTTCATTTTGGCGACATCAAAACCCATTTGAGTGCCCATGAGGCTGAGCATGGCGTAGTCGCCACTTCGTTTGGCACCAAATTTAAAGTCGTCTCCAACCAGCACGTATTTCACGCCAAGGCCCTTGACCAAGACGTGTTCAATGAAGTCGTGTGCGCTCAATGCGGCCAGTTGGGCATCAAAGCGCAAGACCACGCACTGATCAATGCCACAGCGCTCGAGCTCGGCCAATTTGTCGCGCAAGTGAGTGATTCTGGCCGGCGCCAACTGGGGGGCTTTTTGAAGGGTCGCAAAGTAATCTCTGGGGTGAGGCTCAAAGGTGAGCACGCAACTGGGCACGCCCAGGTGTCGGGCCTCGGAGCGCAGGGTGGCCAGCATGGCTTGGTGTCCACGGTGAACACCGTCAAAATTGCCCACCGTCAGCGCACAAGCCTTTGCCAGTTGTGGGTGATGAAAGCCTCGAAAAATTCTCATGTTCAATCGGTTGTATGACAAGGGTGACACAAAGCGTCACCAAAACAATGTATATTGTCTCTGATTGCAGGGTGGGTTTGGTAAAAAACGCCAATGACCCTGGATGTGGTTTGAGCGTTTCGTGGTTTTTGGCGTCGATGTGCAGGATGAGATCCGTGACAGGCATGGATCTGCGCGTCGTTGAATGTAGATCTTCATTGGAGGCCTTCATTGAAAGTTTTGAAACTATCGGCACAAGGACTACCCCAGTCTTGGATCAGCCTAGAGCAAGCGGTGATCCATTATGCGTCCCAAGAGGTGAGGTGGGAGGCGGGCGCGAGGGTCGCCGTTTTTCGCGGCGGCCACAACGCCATCACAGGGCAGCAATCGGTCATTGAGGTCAACAGCATCATTGGCACGCGTGGTGTGCCCAATATCAACCCTTTTGCATTGAGGCCAGGACTCACCAACAGCAAGCTGTTTGCCCGCGACCGAAATGTGTGCGCCTATTGCGGGGGCTTGTTCACCGAGCTTGAACTCACCCGCGAGCACATCATTCCGTTTGCCCAAAAGGGCCCCGACACCTGGATGAACGTGGTGACCGCTTGCCGCTCTTGCAATCACCGCAAAAGCTCGCGCACCCCTGAACAAGCGCGAATGCCCTTGCTCTACACGCCTTATGTACCGACGTTGTGGGAAGATTTTATTTTGCGCAACCGGCGCATCTTGAGCGACCAGATGGAGTTTTTGATGGCCCATTTGCCCAAAAATTCAAGGCTGATTGCCTAATTGGCA
>CAISQQ010000290.1 GCA_903887655.1 uncultured Burkholderiales bacterium | reverse complement strand
TTCATTCCCAAGCCTGGCCCTTGGATGGAGACCCTGCGCCGGGCCTTGGGTTTCCCCATGCTGGGCACTGTGGTGTGGCTTTTGTGGGTGCTTGGGCATTTGTCGGGCATCGATGCGTCCAGCACCTTGCTCACCTTGTTGCTGCTCTTGGGGTTTGGAATTTGGCTCCACAGCTCCCCGGTAAACAGCCCCTCGCCCCAAGCTCGCCAGGGGATCAGAAAAGGCACAGGCTTACTCATCATCTTGGCCAGTGTTGTTTTGGCTGGTGCTTGGCTCATGGGGCTAGAGGATGAAGGCGGTGACTCGGTGTCTGGTCACACCTCGGCCACCTCTGATGCTTCGAGCCCAAAGCAGTCATCTGGGCAAATGCCCGCTTGGACGCCTTGGTCCGAGGCCCGGGTCCAGCAAACCTTACAACAAGGTCATCCCGTTTTCATCGACTACACAGCCAAGTGGTGCATCACCTGTCAAGTCAATAAGGCGAGCACCCTCAAGAATGCACGCGTTCTTGAGTCCTTCAAGTCCCACCAGGTGCAGCTGTTTGAAGCGGACTGGACTCGGCAAGACCCCGCCATCACGGCCTCTCTCAAGGCTTTGGGGCGCAGTGGGGTGCCGGTTTACGTGCTCATGAGTCCTCAACATGAAGTCCGAGTCTTATCGGAAGTGCTGACCCCCGCCTTACTTCTCAAGGAGCTCGATTCCCTCTAGGTCCACCCCTTGAGGTCGGATCCCAGAAAAACGAACTTTAGAATTTCTTAGAAACCGTCAACTGCAGACCTCTTCTCGCGCCGTATTGGGACGCATAGACACCGATCCCCGATCGATCATGAATGGGATAGATGCGATCGAATACATTGTTGAGTGAAGCTCTGAGCTCCATCTCACCCAATTGAGCGCTGTTCAAAGATTGACTCAGCCCCAGGTTCACGACCGAGAATGATGGCAACTCCCCGGTGTTGGCAAAGCCGCTTCGCATCCCCGTTCCCATGAGGACATTGCCATTGAAGCGTGTTGCCCCCCAGCGGTAGGATCCGCCCATGGAGAGCGTGCGCGATTGGGCATGATCAACATTGATCCAGTGATCTTGCGCATAGAGAAGCGTTGCTTGGTCAAACAAGTATTGACCCGACACCACGTTTTTGGCTTGACTCAAATTGGCCGAGACATTCAAGTACCCGGTGAAGGCGTCAAGGGTAAGGTTTTGCGTCCACTCCAACCCCAAAATACGCCCCTTTTGATAGTTGTAGGGCGTCAAAATCAAGGCGGGTCCAATTTGACCTTCATCCAAGGTGTTGTGGGTTTGCTTGTAATAGGCATCCAAACCCCAGGAGTACTGAGGACTCACCTGCTTTAAGAACCCCATGTCAAGGTAATCTGCTGTCTCGGCTTTAACCGCCCCATTGAGGCCTGGAATGGCACTGCTGGTTCCGGCAAAGGTCGACTGAGTGCTCGATGACACCAATGCGCTGGGTGGTGGGGTGAAGTAATGGGCATAACCTGCATGGATGGTGAGGTTGTCTGGGGCTTGATAGACTGCACTGAACCTGGGTGAGAGTTGATGATCGCTCACAAACGCGCTGAAGGCGTCATAGCGCAAACCCGTGTTTAAATGAAGCCGTTCAGTCACTGACCAATTGTCTTGCAGATAAACACCCCATGTTTGCAGTCCACGCTTGGCAATGTTGTCATTCAATAAATAAGGTGAGCCAATCACATTGCCAGACAGCGCATCGAGCGCATAGACCAAAGACTGGTTGAAGGTCGCGACATTCTCCGAGCTCATGAGCCAGCCCAACTTCAAGGCATGGTCATCGCTGAGCGTCCAGTTGATGTCGGTTTGCCAGCCCCTGACCATGGAGCTCTTTTGAACATCAGCACCCACACCGTTGAAGACCAAATTACTCGCTTGGTCGCCGGCGTAATGGGTTGCAGATTGATTTTGAAAGACTGATACCTGATAACTCAAATCATCGCTTGGAAATGCCTTGTAGCTCAAAGCGTTGAACCGGTTACTCTCCAGCTGCTGGTCATTGATCAAAGCCAAGTTCAAACTGGCCGGCGCGACAATCCCATTGATCGAGGGACTGTAAGGATTGACGGCAGCGGCAGTGGCCAGTGCAAAATAGGGGTTGGCAGGAGTCGGAATTTTTCCCATCGAATTGGGGATTTGAAACGACCCGTTATAAGCACCTGACATCCAGCTCAAATTGCCCTGCCCTTGGAGGTGATAAGACACCAGCAAAAAACCCTTCCCTTGATGGGTGACATCATGAATTGGGCTCAAAGAGGGGCTTGGGTTTTCGATCCCGAGGTGGCTACTCAGGTAGGAACCACTGCCGTAGTAAGACCAATCTCCACTTGTACCGCCATATTGCAAGCTGGTATGAGCGGTGTTCAGACTCCCGATGGTCGCACTGACACTTCCGCTGTCGCTTAATTTTTGCACGCTCGTGATATCCACAACGCCAGCCGTGTGCAGCCCGAATTGTGCGGGTAAAGCGCCTTCAATCAAGTCGATTGATTTGGTGAATCGGGTATCCAAACTTTGTCCAAAGCCGTTCAAACCTTGGGGCAACAACACGCCATTGAGTTGGTACTGAACATTCGCGTGCTCACCCCTCACGTGTATCTGTCCATAGGCGTCGTTGACCACGCCAGGCGCTTGCAAAAGAACCTCATTCAAAGGGGTGGCATGCCCTTTGGGGAGCTGATTGATTTCCTCTGATCCGAAGTGGTGGAGACTGACTCCGGTGTCCAAGGACACTGAATTTCTGCTCTCGTTGTTGACACTTCCCGTGATTTGAACCGATGGCAGCATCTGGACGCTCGAGCGTGAAGATTCATTGGGCGCAATCCCCGTCCTCTCCACCATGGGCTCAGGGCTGAGCGGCAAGTTTTGCGCTAAAACATTAAAAGTGGGCACGCTGATGGCCCCAAAAAAAGAAATACAAGCCAGCTGAATTCCCTTGGGAAGGGTTGAATGGAAACGTCTTTTGTTCAAAGAGTCATTTGCAATGACAGCTCTAGGCATGGTCGACCTCATTTTTTGTCTCACTTGGATGACAAACGTTCTTTCATAAAAAACGTCTCATCATCAACGAAAAGAATTGAACAGGAGAATTTGTTCTTTTCTAAAACACAAAAAATGAGGCTGGTGGTGCTCTTGATAAATAAGTCCAAAGTCTGGACGGATTGTGAACATCTTCCTGAGAAAGCGTCAGGGATTTGAAGCCAAATTGCATGAGCTCGATCACGATCGCCCATGAGGCTATGCACACCCCCAACATCAGCGCATCAAAGAGTTTGCAACTGACATTGATGGATTCTGAGTCGTTGGACGAATAAGAATCTTGTCCAAAATGGGCATCAGCCAACGACGCCATGGACCACGTTTGCGGCGCTGAGGACATTTGTTGCCGCCACTGCGGCGGGGGAGCATGGGTCAAGTTGTGAACCCAACCCACGTACTGAGACAACAGCAACAACAGCACCAGACCCAAAGCACCCACACCCATCCCCCAATCGAGTTTGGTTTTTTGAGTGAGCAAAGAGGCTTTCATCAAACGATTTTCTATGGAGACAGGGCTGATGAATTTAAAAATGTAAGCGAGGTCAAAAATTACAAAAGGTGCCAAGGAGCGTTCATGCAGATCAATTCAGGTGGCAAAAGCACCAAATGAATCCACCATCAATGGAACTCCATGAGTTGACCGTAGCCTGCTTTTTTATCACTGATATTGCACGCCCTTAAAGCATGCCAATAGGTGGCGGTATTGATCGCAATCACAGGTTTACCCAAGAAGAGCTCCGCTGCTGCAGCCAAGCGGATCATGGACAAATTGGTGCCCACTTGCACAATAGCATCCACATCATCGCCGTCAATTTCGCGGATGGCTTTGCGACACATCTCATCGGTCGTGTGCGCAATGAGCACGGGGCTTGGCCGTCTCAGACAAATATCTCTCACCACTGTGAAGCCACAATCTTGGAAAAAACGCCTCACTTGGTCGTTGGCCACT
>CAISQQ010000289.1 GCA_903887655.1 uncultured Burkholderiales bacterium | reverse complement strand
TTGACCGAGATGCTGCTCGGACTCGCAATCAAGAGGGTATAGCCATCGGGTCTGGACTTGGCCACAAATTCAGCCGCGACACTCGAGCCTGAGCCAGGCTTGTTTTCGATGATGATGCTGCTCCCGAGGGCTTGCCCCAGTGGCGCACTGATGGTTCGCGCCACATAATCAGCCGCCCCACCAGGCGCAAAACCCACGATCAACTTGATGGGCTTGTTTGGATAGGTCTGGGCTTGAACAGGGGGCAGGCACAAGACACTGCCCAAGCAAAGTCCAGACCACATGAATTTGAACAGATCCATCAAATCTCCTCTCGATCATTTCTTCCCTAGGCGGGTGCCATGGGATGCAGAGCCCGAATTTACTTCAGGCCTTCCAACACAATTTTGCCCAATTGTTGGTTCGAATCCATCATGGCCTTGGCATCGAGCATGCGCTCAAATGGCAAGGTCTCATGAATCCGAGGCAAGCACAAACCTTGTGCCATCAGTGGCAATATTTGTTTTTTAAATTCTGGCAAGGCTTGGGCGCGCTGCTCCACACTTCGCAATTTATTGGACACGCCATACAACCTCAGCCGCTTGGCATGCAAGGCCTCAATGTCCATGTCGGCGTGAAGCACGCCATCCACATAGCCCACGGTGGCCAATCGGCCTTCAAAGGCCAAGGTGCGGATGCATTCTGCAAAGACCGATCCACCCACCACATTGATCACCAAATCCACCCCTTTGCCGCCAGTTGCTGCCATCACTTCATCGTGGAAGTTGGCCTCTCGCGTGCAAATGCCCAAATCCAAGCCAGACGACTTGATTTGATCGAGCTTGGCCTGAGAGCCAGAGGTTCCAATGACTTGGGCGCCCAGGGCTTTGCCCATGGCCAAGGCGGTCACCCCCACCCCCGAGGTCACGCCAGGAATCAACATCCACTCCCCCGCTCTCAAACCACCTTGCACCACCAGCATTTCAAACACCACGATGGAGGTGAGCGGGATGGCCGCGGCTTGATTCCAAGTCAACGCATCGGGCATTTTCATGGCCTCGCTTTGCGTGAAGATGACAAATTCTGCAAAAGCGCCAGCAGCGCGCCCCATCACCCGATCCCCCGGCACAAACCCCGTGACCCCAGGTCCACAACTCACCACCTCACCCGCGGCTTCCATGCCAATGGGCTTGGCTGCTCCGGACTTGTGCAGGCCATGCCCCAAAATAAATTCACCACGGTTGAGCCCCGAGGCTCGCACGCGAACGAGGATTTGACCTGGACCTGCAACCGGCCGCTGCACCTCGCGCAGCTCTATTTGCGCTTGCACGCCATCGCTTTGCATCCAATATGATTTCATCAGCATCGAGGGTCCTTTTCACTCAAAATTACTCGCTTGAGGTCAGCTTTGCTCATTGAGCGCTGCGACTGTGAAGGGAAATGTATACCAAACAAGCGGTCGTGTGAATCAAGGTTAGCCCTTCTCGGCGACGTGCCTGAGCTCAAGACCATCATGGTCATTAGGTGTTTCCCCATGCAAGCCGTTTCATTGGCGACGCGCACGCCAAAACGTCACTAGAATGATTCTTCAACGTTCAGGAGAACAGACCATGACGGATCAAGTCACAGCCAGCGCTTTGGGTCATTTCAAAGTCCTCGATCTCTCGCGCATCCGCTCAGGTCCGACCTGCGTTCGTGTTTTGGCCGATTTTGGGGCCGAGGTCATCCGCATTGAGTCGCCAGCCGGCCTCGATCCCAATGAGGGCGCTTTGGGCGGTCGCGACACCTACGACATGCTCAATTTGCACCGCAACAAGAGATCGTTGACCCTCAATTTGAAGTCCCAGCAAGGGCAAGATATTTTCCACCAACTGGTCAAGAGCCATGATGTCGTGGTGGAGAACTACCGCCCGGATGTCAAGGAACGTTTGGGCTTGGATTACGCAACACTCAGCCGCATCAACCCCCGCATCATCTTGGCGAGCATCTCCGGCTTTGGCCAAGACGGTCCTTACCGCGAACGCCCTGGATTTGACCAAATTGCCCAAGGCATGGGGGGCCTCATGTCCGTGACGGGTCACGCGGGCCAAGGACCGATGCGAGCAGGCATCGCTGTCGCCGACTCGGGTGCGGGTGTGTATGCCGCTATCGGGGTCTTGGTGGCCTTGCTCGAGCGAGAGCGCTCAGGAGTGGGGCAATGGGTTCAATCGAGCCTGTTGCAATCGATGATCGCTTTGTGTGATTTCCAAGCCGCTCGCTACTTGATCGAAGGCGAGGTCCCACCTCAATCGGGCAACGATCACCCCTTTGCAACGCCCATGGGGACTTACCCATCGTCAGACGGACATTTCAACATCGGAGCGTCTGGCACGACACAGTTTCGCGCGCTGTGCGAGTGCATAGGACGACTGGATTTGCGCGATGAACCCAACTACCAAAAAAACCCCGGTCGCTTGAAAGATCGCCGCTATATCAACGAAGAACTCAACAAGGCCTTCATCCAGCACAACACCGAGCATTGGGTGAGCGTGCTCAATGCCGCGGGTGTTCCCTGTGGGCCCATTTACAACATGAAACAAGTCTTCGATGACCCCCAGGTGCAGCACTTGCAGATGACCACCACCTTGCAGCATCCGCGAAAAGGCCCCATTCGAGTGGTCAATCAACCCTTGGTCATGTCCAGAACACCCGCACGGGTTGAGACAACGCAGTCCGAACTCGGAGAGCACAACCATGCCATCTTGGGGGAGCTTGGGCTGAGCGAAAAAGACATTGAAGAACTCAGTAAACGCCAAGTGATTTGATCGAAGGCACACCCTCGTGCATTCCTATCCCGTCCAGCCAAGAGTCAAGCTTTCACCCACCCACGGCAGTCACGCTTGAGGAGCAAGAGAGCTCAAACCCAAGGAGGGTTCGCTCACAACCATGGGGCCTGTGTTTGACTTGTCCCATTGAGCAGGCTCCACGCTCGCCATAGCAACCCAACGCAACCTTGATCAAAACTCTCAGGCGGTGAATTGTTCAATCGTGCGCTGACAACTCAGGATCAACTTGGGCAATATTCTGTCCATTTGCTTGACGCTCCCAGCCGCCGTCAAGACATAATCGGCTGCGTTCCAGCGAAAAGTCAAGGAGACAGCGCATGCATCCTCGACACTTTCCTCTTGATTGAGAAACCAGCCTCTTTGAATGCTGTGTTGAATATCTTTTAGAAGTTGTTGCTTCGAAAGAATGGTCTTGGGTGTCAGTGGAGAAAAGGTGATGGTCGACAGTGCCTGTTTCAGTTGCGCACCAGGCAACAAACCGAGCAAAGCTTTGCCACTGGAAGTGGCATAAAGGCTTCGACTCGAGTCTCCAACACTGACTTTGTAACTCAAGGGATGGTCAGAGTTGCACACCAACAAATACACCACCGCCAAGTCTTTTACCTTGCCTATCCAGGCCGAAACCCGGTATTCATCACACAAGGCTTGCAAAGGAGATTCGAATTGTTGCACGATGGGGTCGAACGAGGCGATGCTTTGCGCCACATCGATGAGTCGATGGGTCGGGTAATAACTCCCGCGTTCAGTCAATTGATAAAGGTAGCCACGTTGCTCCAAGGCCTGCACCACATCGAAACAACTCGACATGGGAATACCCAGCAACTTGACCATCTGAGTCATCGACAGAGGGGACTTTTGAGCGGCAAACATCTCAAAAAAATCCAGGGTTCGATTGACAATCTTGGACATGCAGCTGTCAGCCCATACTCTTTTTGATGACCTTATCGGGATTTTCACCGTAGGGCGGCGAATAAATGACCCGC
>CAISQQ010000288.1 GCA_903887655.1 uncultured Burkholderiales bacterium | reverse complement strand
CTGGCCTCGAACTTTCACTTGCATAATGATGCAGACAATTGCAAATTTGGGTGTTTTGGGCAGAAAATTACATTATGTAACTTTTGGGTTATGACACGAATTATTACACGTTTATCAAAAATACACATAAGTCATTGATTTATAAGGGTTTTTGACGAGCCTGACTTTCTGTTAATCCGTAGGTTACTGGTTAGAGCCCAGGTCGAGGAGCCAAATAAAAAGCCCTTGCATGAACCTCACCCCATCAGTTTGCAACAGCACTTAAAATCTGGCTCCCTCCTTCGAGGTGCCTCAGATTGGGTTTTGGGGCCCGAAAGTTGATTTAAATCAAATCCAAGCTGGTTTGATAACGCTTCATAAGGACTTCTGCTGCCCAAACTCATGAAGTTTACTTAGAATAGTTCTATTCTTGAACGGCCTTGATGGCAAGACCTTGAACATGAACTCCTCAACCCTTTTCGACGTTGATGCGCAAGAGCTCCATGCGCGAGATTTTGCGCAGGACGCTGTGGATTGGGCAGCGTGGCGTGATTTCAGCAAAGCCATCAAGTTGCCCGACGGGTCCACCCCATCCCCATCTCGTGAGTGGAGTACCGCGCTCAGAGTCGAAGGTATGCACTGCGCAGCCTGCGCAATTCGCGTTGAAAACACACTCACAGCCATCCCTGGTGTCTTGAACGCTCAAGTGAATTTTTCTGCCAACACCGCCCGCGTGCATTGGGCGACTGGTGCGGACACACCGCTGCAGTGGGCCCAGGCGCTCGCGAGCGCTGGCTACCGAGCCACGCCTTTGCAGGCCCAAGAACCCCAAGCCAACCAGGTCAAAGAAAGTCGCCTGGCTCTTTGGCGCATGCTGGTATCGGGCTTTTGCATGATGCAAATCATGATGTACTCCGTCCCCACCTACCTGGCCCAACCAGGTGACATCACGCCTGATATGGAACTTTTGCTGCGCTGGGCCAGTTGGGTTTTGGTCCTCCCCGTTTTGCTCTTTGCTTGTGGGCCGTTTTGGAAAAGTGCTTGGCGTGACGCTCAAGAGCGCCACATCAGCATGGACTTGCCTGTCGCACTAGGGATTGTCATCACCTTTGTGGTGAGCTCATGGGCCACCTTCAGTGGACCCACCTTGCTCCATACTGCGGTCTATTTTGATTCTCTATCGATGTTTGTCTTCTTTTTATTGGTGGGCCGCTGGTTTGAGCTCAAACTGAGAGAAAAAACCACTGGCTCGCTGGAAGCCTTGATGAGCAAAATGCCCCAAACGGTGGAAAAAATCACCCCAAACGGTCTTTATAAGCGGGTCAATGTGAGCGCCTTGAAGGTGGGTGACGTGATCCGCGTGAAAGCCACTGAGGTCTTTCCCTGTGACGCACAAGTGCTCCAAGGCGAGTCCTGGGTTGAGGAAGCACTCCTGAGTGGCGAATCCAAGCCCATTGCCAAAAACCCTGGCCAAGATGTCTTGGCGGGCAGCCACAATTTGTCACAAGCGCTCGAGCTTCGAGTCACTCGTTTGGGGCCAGACACCCGCTATGCACAAATCATCGATTTGATGCTCGAGGCGTCCTTTAGCAAACCGCGCATGGTCAAGGTCGCCGATCAAGTGGCCAAGCCATTTTTGTTCTCGGTGCTGGTGGCCGCCTTCATTTGTGCCGCCTATTGGTGGGACCAAGGACCCGCTCACGCTTTGATGATCGCCGTCTCGGTGTTGATTGTGACGTGCCCGTGCGCACTGTCGCTGGCCGCACCCGTTGCGCTTTTGGCCAGTGCCGGCAATTTGGCCCGACACGGCATCTACATCCGAAACCTGCACAGCTTGGAGGTGCTGGCCAAAACGCAAACCGTGGTCTTTGACAAAACCGGCACCTTGACGCAGGACCGCCAAACCATCGAGCGCGTTTATACGCCAGAAGGACTGCTCGACTGGGCCCAGATGACACCCAGTCAACAGCTGGCCTTGGAGACCACGATTGGACTCGCCCAGTCCTCTTGGCATCCCCTCTCGCGCACACTCTTCAAGGATTTGAGCCTTCAGCTGGGACTGAGCGCCCAAGAGGCACAACCCCTCCATTTGCTCGCACGTTTGGGCAAGGTGCGAGAGGTCTCTGGGCAAGGCTTGGAGGCCGACAGCCGCACCGAAGGTCTCAAAAACAGCGCGCTGCCAGCGAGCTTACGTCTGGGCTCACTGGAATTTTGTGAGGCATGGGCTGCGCCTGCTGCCATGGACCCAGCTGCCCGCAACGCCCAAGTTCATTTGTTCGCCCCCAAGTCCTGGATGGCCTCCTTTGTGATGAGTGAAAACATCCGCTCGGACGCATATGCCACATTGGCTCAACTCCAGGCCATGAACAAGAAAACTTATCTGTTGTCGGGCGACTTGAGCCAAGCCGTCGATCAAGTCGCGCAGCACCTTGGGTTTGACAAGGACACGGTTCACTCGCGCATGAACCCGGCGGATAAGCTCCGCTTTGTGAGCGATTTGCAGCACACTGGCGAAGTGGTTGCCACCGTCGGAGACGGCTTCAATGACCTGCCCGCCATGGCCAAGACCGACGTCTCCATTGCCTTTGGCAAAGCCATCCCCATCACCCAAGCGCGCGCCGATGTGGTCGTGCTGAGCGACCAACTCTGGGCCGTGCCGCAACTGTTGGCCTTGTCCAAGAAAACCATGACGGTCATCCACCAAAACCTGCTGTGGGCGGGGCTCTACAACCTCACTTGCGTGCCCTTGGCCGTGATGGGACTCTTCCCGCCATGGGCAGCAGGTTTGGGCATGGCCGCGAGCTCACTGTGGGTGGTGTTTCACGCCTCCCAACTGGCCCAAGACCGGGCCTTGATTGAATCGACTTGAATGAACGCCATCCACCCCTTCAACCTCTGTGACAATGGTTCATTGTCTGGTCTTAATCCTTCCCCATACTCAGGCCAACACGATTAAAGCCCAACCATGGATATTTTGTTTTTGCTCATCCCCTTGTCGGTGGCGCTGGTCTTGGCCATCTTGGCCGGTCTTTGGTGGGCCATTCAGAGTGGCCAATTCGAAGCGCTCGAGGATGAAGGAGCACGCATTTTGGACCACGATTGAACCCAAATGAATTGGACTTTGATTTATATCAAGCCCACCAGACCTAAAAACAAGACAATTTCTTAAAAATCACAAGGACTTTTGGAATGCAAAACCCAATGGACAATCAACACTACACCGATGACGTGGTTCGCCACTTTGCCATCATGGCGGTCGTCTGGGGCGTGGTCGGTATGCTGGTGGGGCTTTTGATCGCCTCCCAATTGGCGTGGCCCGATATGAACATGGGCGTTCCCTGGCTGAGCTTTGGTCGCTTGCGCCCGCTGCACACCAACGCGGTGATCTTTGCCTTTGG
>CAISQQ010000287.1 GCA_903887655.1 uncultured Burkholderiales bacterium | reverse complement strand
GGTGTTGGTTGTGACGTTTCGAACGCTGATGGACTGGCCATTCAACGTGCTGGCATCAATGCCGGTCAATCCAGCCAAGGTGACCACATCACCATTTTGAAAACCATGAGAGGTTGCGGTCAGGATGGTGGGGTTACCCAGGGCAATGGCCGTAATGGTTTTGGCTGCACCCACTCCAGTATTGACTGCAATGATGCTGCCCTGTGCCGAGATTGCGGTTGATGACATTTGAATTCTCCAAATAAAAAACCCCTTACGGGGCGTGTGACAGGAACAAAAAAAGCCCGCTGTTTAGGCGAGCTTTGAGGGGGACTAGGTTTTGATCAGGTGTAGTGCCAGATCGAGTAATCGCTTGAATTGCGATGCAACTTGACTGTTGGTTCAAACAGATCGACTGAAATGCCTGAAATACTTTGGATGGTCCAACCAAACATCAGTGCTCCAACCGCTGCCGCAATGGATTGCGCCTGGGCGTAGGTGGTTGCATAGACATCAACTTGGAGTTGGGTATTGCTTAGCTTTGACCAGTTATTGCTGATCGTTGAAACTCTTTGATAAACGATATAGGGACGAACGACCCCATCAGGCGCGACTTGGGGATAGACCCGCTCTTGGGCGTCAGTTTGGTTTTGGACAAGTGCCACAAACGATTCGATCATGGTTGTCATTTGCGGGCCTTTTCTACTTCAACAGGAATCCGCTTTTCCATATAGACACGCATGGCTTCAACTGCATCTAACTTTCGTTCTTCATATGCAGGCCTCATAAAAGGATGAGCAGGAACGAACTGGCCCTTGCCTTGCTCGCTTGCGCGATGCGACTTCCAAGTAACCCCTTTGGGCTTATGAGCAACAAAATAATGGCCCCGCTCGATCCACCCTGCGTAATACGCATCTTGTGATCGCGTGTGCTTCTTACCCTGTCCGCGCAACGACTTACCCATGATCACGCAAACATCGATGACCACTTGTGTGAAATTTGACTGAGCTTGAATGAACTTGTTCACAATCGCTCGCTTCAATGTCCCGGGGGGTTGATGGCCTGGCAAGGATTCGGTCATCAGTGGTGCATTCAGCCTGGCTTGATCGCGAATGACGGCTGCACCAGCATTGACCGCACCACGAAGCACGTTCTTGCTGACTCCTTTGCCAAGCGCTTCCATTGCGAGTTTGAGTTCGGCAAAGCCTTTGATATTGACCAATTCAGCCATCATTCAATCCCTCTGTGGCGAGCAATGTGATTTCACGATTGCGCTCATCTTTGTTAATTGAGGCGTGAATGATGAAGGTTCGGTCTCCACTCAGTAAACGCATCTTCGCCACTTCCAGTGGCTTTTTGAATATGGGCATGAAACGCAATGTGATTTGGTGGGACACCTCGGCATTGATCACTTGGGCGTCAAGCCCCTTTTGACCTCGAAGAGGTTCGATGTATGCCCGAGTCGAAGCCAGAGTTGTCCAGGTGACAACCTGAGCACCCGTGGCGTCTTGAATGTCATCACGCTTTTGAAGGATGGCCACCTTTCTGAGAAGTCCTGCTTGCATTTAAAACTCTCTGATTCGGTAGGGTTCAAGCAATGAATCTATGAATGGCATTGGAACAATGGACATACCCCGACCAGTCAACACCGATTCACGGTTCTCGTACATAGCCCCAATGTGAAGCAACATCCAACGCTTGATGCCTTCAGGAACTTTGGACGGGAGACCATATCCACAGGTGAATGTGATCGTGACTGAATTGATTTCAGCCCTAGCGACTGGCCAACTGCTTCCAAAACTAGGCACTAAGCGCGAAGGCTCTGTGACGTTGTCGAGCTTGTAGGCTGTTGGATCAAGAGTTTGAATCAACCCGTCTTGATCAACAAAGACGATTGAAGTGATGGCAATGATTGGGGTGTGACCCAGATAAATCTCAAATCCTGTCTTGCCGTCTTGACGCTCGATGGTGATGGGACCTGGGTTGATTCCCCATTGCGGTCCGTACCAATTCCCGTAGGCATTATTTGTCGCTGGCGATGGAAATCGGTCCAGCACCAACTGCCATGTCTGAGTAACTAATGATCGGCGAGTGTCGTGCTCTGCCTGGACTCGTGTCGCAGATATCAGCGCACCAATCAAAACATCGTCTGCATTGTCTTCAACTCGCAAGTGCAATTTCGCCTCTGCCAGCGAGACCGGTTCGGCTGTCGGTGGGGTTAGCAAAACTGTGGACATCACACAGCCTCTGGTAATTTTTTGATTTCCGTTGCAGGCGCGAACGCATCAACACTGGGCACAGCAAAACCGCCAGCAATCGCATCGACTGCAATCTGGTCTTCAACTTCAACGTGATCTTCGGCTTTGAAACTTTCAAAGTCACGAACAAATAAAACATTACGCATGGGTTTTTCCTATAAATAAAAAGGCCCCGAGAGGCTTAACCGACTCGGGGCAAGGGCAGGCTGCAATTAAGAAGCAGCAAACTTCAAGACTTTGAGGGCTTCACTGTTAATCAGTGCACCGCCAACTCGCTTGGTGGTGTAGAAGCCGATATATGGCTTATTGCTGAACGGATCGCGAACGACACGGGTACCAATACGGTCAACGATCAGATAGGCGAGCTTGAAGTTGCCGAAGGCCAAAGACAAGGACGCAGCACCTTTTGCAGGAATGTCTTCAGCCTCAACCACTGGATAGCCAAGGATGGTGTCAGCCACGCCTGGTGCAGAAGTGGGGTTGAATACATAGCGACCTTGGTAGTCTTTCATGGCCATGATTTCAAACAACAACGCTTTGTTGGTCACCCAGGTGGAGCCTGAGCGATATGCAGCCTTCATCTTGGCAACAATCGAGAACAAGTCATCAGCGGGGTTAACCGTTGAAGACAAAGTCTTAAACGCTGCCGAAGTACCGGTTGCAATGTGCTCAATGGTTCCAAATGCTCGTGTTGCGTCTGCGGTTGCAGCCGTTGAGCCGTTCAAGAAGCCTGTGGGCATATTGGTGCCAGTGCCTGCGATGAACGCAGCGCCTTCAGCGCGTGCGAACTCTGTGGCCACTTCAGATGCCAACCATTGCTCCGCATTGAAGAACACATCGTCCAGCATTTGCTGCGTTGCCTGTGGGTTGGCATACAACTCGCCCATAGTGGGTTTGATATCTGCCAGGGTTGAGGAAGCAGTGGCTGTACGAGCAGCAGTCTCACCTACCCATCCAGAGGCCGTGCCACGCAAGTTGACCAGCTTGTGATAGTCAGTTGTACTGATTTGAACCACTTGGGCAATGGAGCGAATCGGACTGATGTTCACAGCCAGGGCATCGATAGCGGCGTCAATCACCTTCGGCACGGCATAACCACCGTCAGCACCAGAGTTGGTTGACCAGGCATAAGCCTTAGCTTCCAATTCGGCCAGACCGTTGTCTTTACCTTTGCGCAAGAATGAGTTGAAGGCAGTCTTGTGTTCTGCTTCGGCTTGATTTGCATCTTGGCCAGGTCCACCAAATTGGGGGCGCTTGGCTTTGGCTTCCATATCTTCGATGACGCGCTTTTGTTCGGTCATGTCTTTTTGGATAGCTTCCATCTTGGCTTGAAAGTCAGCAGTGATACCGCCTTTTTTCAATTCATCGATGCGTGCATCGTTAACTTTTTTAAACTCTTCAAAGGCGCGGTTCGATACTTCGATTGCGTCGAGGATTTCTTTACTCATTTGGATACTCCAGAAACGAAAAAACCCGCACAGGGCGGGTCGAAAAAAAACCCGCACAAGGCGGGTTCATCGGGGGGTGCAGGGACTGCGTACTAAGACAGCAACTCGGTTCTGCGCGTAAGCGCTTTCATCAGTTCCTGCCTTTCGTCTTCGTCCACAGACTCTCTCTGGGATAGACTTTTGATCCGTGACACAAGTGCCACAGCTTCTGAGCGCGAGAAGCCGCCTGCATCACGCAGAAGGCGCTCGGCGCTTTTGAAATCGATAACTTCCTCAATCGACTTGATTGAGACCACTCGGGCAGAGTCATTCATGGGAAAGGTGACGAGGGAGACTTCCCAGAGGTCGCCCTTTTGGATCGTGCGAATGCCAGACTTCGGGCTGTACTCATCCACCTGGCTCTTGAAGCCGATGCTCATCCCACTGATGGCCTTCATTTGCATGAGCTCATAAGCCTCAGCGCCCTTTTGGGTTTTAAGGGCCAGCTTGCCTTCAACAAAGAGGCCGTGCTCGTCCTCTCTCATCGATGTGAAAACCCCAATGGGGTCAGACTGCTTATGCTGCCAAAGCAAAGCAGGCAATCGACCCTTCATAGAGAACGATTTGAGCGAGTCAGCAAAAGCACCTGGTGCAACGATGTCATCGCCCTGGTCAACGTTGCCGTAGACACTGGCATATCCTGAAAACTCCCCGCTGTCTGAAATCGCTTTGATCTCAAATGGTTTGTCGATGTGTTGCATATGTGCCTTAAACAAAGGTTTTCTGATTCCAGCGAACCATGAGCTTGCTGCCGGTACTTGCAGTCCCAGCAGCGTTGTTGATTACGCCCAACCCGGGGGTGAACTCGGCGGTCAGATCGACGATGTTGGTAACCGAGACGCCCGCCCCCACATATTGCAAAACCTCAACAATTTCGTCGTTCACGGTAATACCCGTGACGGCCAAGTCTCCGGCGGCGCCACCAGCGATAAGCTGATGCTTTGGGACTTTCAAGTCCAACAATCGCGACTCTTCAGTTTTCTGATTTAGTCTGAGAGCTGCATCTTCATAGACGTGATTACTCATTTGGGGTTCCTTCAGGTTTAGTTGGCTTGTTTGTTGTAGATGCGTCGCTTGTGCTCGCCCCATCGTCTTGCTGATCGCTGGGGGCATCCGTTCCATCGCTCATGTTGAGCGGGATCAAAGGCACATCCAAGCCGTCCAAGGGGTTGAACACAATTCCCAACTCACTCTCGGCAGCTCGGGCTTCGTTGCGCGTCATCCATCCATCCAGAATGCCGTTGTGATACAGGGCACTTCGTGCGCTTGCATCACCCCTGAGCAGGCCAGAGACATCGAACTTCATGTGAAGCTGCTTCTTTTCCTGAGGGTTCATCAAATCGCGCTTGATGGCTTTTTCAATGCGGTTGAGCCAAGGCATGAGTGAGTAATTCACAAACTCCAGTGACTGCTGCTCGATGTTGCTGAAAGTAGCCTTCTCCAAGTCCCCGATCATGTGAGGTGGCACCCGAAAGATGGCCGCAATTTCACTGCGCTGATATTTGCGGGTATCGAGAAACTGCGAGTCATTGGCGGTCATCGAAACCTTGGAGAACTTCATGCCCTCTTCCAAGAGTGCGGTTTTGTGGGCGTTGTCGCCTGAGTGCGCCTCGTCAAAACTGGTTTTCAGACGCTCATAAGATTCTTTGGATAACTTGCCGGGGTGTTCAAGGACCCCGCCCATCTTTGCGCCATTGCGAAAGAGTTGGCTGCCAAACTTCTCAGTAGCGATGGACAAGCCAATGCTCTCGCGAGCGTAGGCAATTGGACTGATTCCGAGCCAACCATTCAGGGTCAAGCCACGAAGGTGAAAGATTTCCCCCAACTTGAAGCGCTTGAAAGCACCGTCAGGCATGGTGACTTCGTATTCCAGCTGATACCCGTTGTCCATGACCACCCGGACCATGTCGGGGTGCAGTGGCAGCAGCTCCACCACCTGGCCAGATCGGTTGCGGTTCACATAGGCATAAGCATTGCCGCGAAGGTTCAAGGCAATGACCATCATTTCCCAGAACTCAACCGAAGTCATCCATTCGTTTGGTTGGTCATGGCATAGCCGGTGCAATGGATGGTCAAGCATCAAAGTGCGTGAGCCATCGGCATCTTTTTTGTATAAATTCATGGGCAACATGCCAATGGACTCAGCCAAAACTTTCACGCTTGAGTAGACCGCTGCACTTTGCATGGCCGTTTGTGGGTTGACCACGATGCCACTGGCCGAAGCTCCACCACCAAAGGCCCATGCCATGTAGCGCTCTAAGGTCCCCCAGTCGGGTGCACCAGCGCTTTTGCGCAACATGCCGTTGAGGTTTTGCCAAATACTTGCCATTTTTTGCCTTATTGATTTGTCAAGAGCGACAACTTCATGCGAGCCACCAAGGTGTTGCCTGTGGAGGTCGTAAACGTGCCCAGGACGCTGTAAAGCCTTGCCG
>CAISQQ010000286.1 GCA_903887655.1 uncultured Burkholderiales bacterium | reverse complement strand
GGTCAGAGACAGTGACTTGTCCCAATTCCAACAACCTGTGCTCGTTTTTTACAGCCAGAAAGACCACGTGGTGGATCCCGTCTTGATCCAACAAGCCTTCAAAGCCTTGGGCAGCAAGACCAAAGAGCTCTTTGAGGTGGTCGACAGCGAGAGTGAAAACCAGCATGTCTTGGTCGGTGATATCTATGCACCTCTCTCTGTAGAACCCATGGTCGAGCACATCGAGCGCTGGATTCAAAAGCTCCCACCTGCCTTGTAATTGCCTCACCGTGCATTCACACTGGGGCATGGGGTGGGCGACGATGGGTTGGGGTTCGAGACCCATGGGAATGGACAGGGATGGCGTACTTTCGACAGCAGCAGTCTGATGACGGCCTCAGACGAATGGGCAAAACGCATGAAAAGAGGATGTACGTTAAAATTAACAACCCTTGTCTTCGCCGCTTAGGCGACTTTTCGCAAAGTATTCACCATGCCAGATCACCAAGAATGGGCGTTGCCAAAATCCATTCAAATCAAGCCCAAAATGCTGCAATTCGACTTGAATGCGGCCTTGGACAGCGTTGTTTTCATCCACATGCAAGCCTTTGAAGACGGACTGACTGCTGACACCTTGGGGACTGAGCGCAATGGCTACGGGGTGGTGATTTCCCCCGAAGGCACCATTCTCACCATCGGCTATCTGATCACAGAGGCCTCCAAGATATGGATCACCACCAACCAAGGCGTGGTGGTCCCAGGATTCACTTTGGCCTACGACCAAACCACTGGATTTGGGCTCATTCAACCGCTAGGCGCACTCGGATGCCCGCACTTGGAGATGGGCTCGAGTGCCTCACTCGATCTCCCCCAAAAGGCCTACGCACTGGGCCACGGCGGACTAGCGCACTCGCTGGAGACCGAGATCATTGCCCAGCAAGAATTTGTTGGGTTTTGGGAGTATTTGATCGAAGGCGCGCTGTACACCACGCCGGCCCACCCGCACTGGTGTGGTGCAGCTCTGGTCAACAGCAGCGGACAGCTCATTGGCATTGGCTCCCTCTTGGTTCAGCAAGAATCCAAAGGCCAAGTGGTCGAGTGCAATATGTTTGTTCCCATCGACTTGCTCAAACCCATCTTGAGCGATCTCTTGAGCACCGGCAAAACCCAGCAGGCGGCCAGACCCTGGCTGGGGATGTACACGGTGGAAGCAGAGGGACAACTCATGATCAGCTTCATCACACCGGGCTCACCGGCCGAGAAGGCTGGCATCAAGGACGGGGATCAAATCGTGAAAGTGGGCGAAGAGCGGGTGTTCACACTGTCACAACTGTGGCAAGCGGTCTGGAAATTGGGCGACGCTGGGGTCAAGGTGCCTTTGTCCTTGGCCAGAGATGGCGAGTTGATCACCATCACGCCCGTCTCCGTTGACCGCAACACTTTGCTCAAGAAACCCCTGCTGCATTGAGCCCCTTTGAACACCCCAGGCACCCTATGAACAGAATTGATCACCAGCACTTGTCACCAGAGAGTCGGGGCCAGTCTGGGGCCGATGATGAACACACACCGCCTATCAGCCCAGCGTGGTTGAATGCCTATTGGATGCCTTACACAGGCAACCGCGACTTCAAAGCCAAGCCACGCTTATTCGTCGCGGCCAAGGATTGTTACTACACCACCAGCGACGGGCGACAAGTGCTCGACGGCTTGTCGGGCATGTGGACTTGTGGCCTGGGTCACTGCAGAGAAGAGATCACTCGGGCCATTGCCAAGCAATGCAACACCCTTGATTTGTCACCCTCCTTTCAATACAGCCAACCGCTCGCCTTCGAATTGGCCAACAAATTGGTGGAACTCACCCCCAAGGGGCTGGACCACGTCTTTTTCACGGGTTCCGGCTCCGAATCGGCCGACACCTCCCTCAAAATGGCTCGCGCGTATTGGAAACTCCAAGGTCAGGCGTCCAAAACCCGCTTCATTGGCCGCGAAAAAGCCTACCACGGTGTGAATTTCGGCGGTCTTGCCGTGGGCGGGATGGCTGCCAACCGCAAAATGTTTGGCCAAAGCATTGAGGCCGACCACCTCTCGCACACCCTGCTGGCGAGCAATGCGTTCTCCAAAGGCCTGCCCACGCATGGGGTTGAGCTCGCCGATGAGCTCAACGCCCTCATCAGCTTACACGACGCGAGCACCATTGCCGCTGTGATCATTGAGCCTTTCTCTGGCTCAGGTGGAGTGGTGCTCCCACCGGTGGGCTATTTACAAAAGATTCGTGAGATCTGCACCGCCCACAACATCCTCTTGATTTTTGATGAGGTCATCACGGGTTTTGGTCGATGTGGTGCGTACACCGCAGCCCAGGCCTTTGGCGTGACCCCTGACATCATGAATGTGGCCAAACAAATCACCAATGGTGCCCAGCCCATGGGTGCCGTGCTCACCAAGGCAGACATCTATCACACCTTCATGGAGCACGGTGGGCCCGATTACCTCATGGAGTTCGCCCACGGCTACACCTATTCAGCACACCCCATCGCCTGCGCAGCGGCCTTGGCCGCGCTGGATCTTTTGGTGCGCGAGAACATGATGGAACAAATCAACGCCCTTGCTCCCCATTTTGAGCAGGCTGTTCACTCGCTGCGTGGCGCCAAGCACGTCCTAGATATTCGCAACTACGGACTGGCTTGTGGCATCACCATCGCGGCCCACCCAGGCGAGCCCGCCAAACGGCCCTATGAAATTGCCATGAAAATGTACGATCAAGGCTTTTATGTGAGGTACGGTGGCGACACGATCCAACTCGCCCCGCCCTTTATCATGACGCGCGCTCAAATCGACAGCTTAATCAATGCCCTCGGGGAGACGATGAATGCTCTTTGACGAGGAGGAGCACAGCTTGGAGCGCCATCGCTGTGCACCGAACTTCAATGGATCAAGAGACTGACTTTGCCACAGCAAGCGTCATTCAAGCGGTCAAGCGCTCGAAATGAAAGCTGGTGCTCGACTTGATCAGTTGGGATTCATCACGCACAGCAATCCCCCAATGGTCCATGCGCTTGGGTGGCCATTTCCAGTCTTCGGGTGTCCCCGTGACATAACTGTCGTCAACGCGCTCAATTTCACTGGTGAATTCAATGCATGCACCAAACGGCCCCACATAGTAGGCAAACGTGTTGTCACCAGGACCGTGGCGCCCAGGCCCCCAGATGGTCTCAAAGCCGTGGTCTTTCATGCGACCCATGCCCGTGAACATGTTCTCCATGTCTTGCATCTCAAAAGCGATGTGATTCAAACTCGATTGATCGGAGTCGGCGTAGGCCACCACGTGGTGGAGCTCATCACAGCGCAAGAAGTTCATCACTCGGGTGCGGTCTGAGACTTTAAAGCCCAAGACGTCAACGAGCATCTGGGAGGCGGCTTCACGCTTGGAGGTGTTGAACACCACATGCGCCACCCGCAAGGGGTGTGTTCCATCGCTATCCAGAGCAGTGGCTTGAGGATCTTTTTCACAAATCACACGAAAGGGCTCGCCCTCGAGTCCGGTGAACGTAAAACCCGAGCCGTGGCCTGGCTCATTGAATTCATTGACCCAGGCGCTGTGAGGCAGACCTGCCGCTTTGACGCGCTCAAAACTGGCCTGGACTTCATCCATGGTGCCAATCAGGGTGGCCGACTTCACCAGTTTTTCTGCACCCTCGGTGATGGCCAAGACGTAATGAAAGTGGTCTGCCCCTCGCAAATAGGTCGTTGAACCGCGGGTCTCGACCTCCACCAAACCCCACGGGCTCTTTAAAAAGTCCACCGCCTCTTGACGATTGGGCATTTGCAACTCGACGCTTCTTAAATGCATGGTGTTCTCCAGTAACTTCAAAAAATGTATCGCTAAAAATGAAAAAAATCAAGTCCCGTCTTCGACTGTCTGGCGAGAAAACGCCTCGAGTCCACGTGCTTGAAAGTGCGCTGACTGCGTCATTGGCTGGAGTACGGCTCCAAACCGGTTTGCACCATGGCCAGCCGTGCAGACTCACCGCGCAAGAAGGCAATGACTTCGCGCGCCTTCACCGCATCCGCGCACCAAGAGGCCACACCGGCCGAGAAAATAGAGATCTTTTGCACCTCGAGAGGCAGTGGCGTGATGTGAGCAATGCCTTTGACCGGGTAGAGTTCACTCAACTGCTGACAAGCCAGGTCGGCCTCACCGCGTGCAACCACATCCCCGGTGCGCTCACCCCCACCGATCAAACGGCTCTTGGGCAAACACTCGTGCTCAATCCCCAAGCGCTGAAACAGCACCGTGGTCAAGTATTTTCCGCTCTCGCTGGCCGAGTAGGCGATGCGCTGGGCTTTGAGCAAGGTTTGCTTCAAGGCCTGGGCTGAGCTCAAGTCGGGAGCGGGCTCGCCCTCGCGCACCGCCATGCCAATGCCCGAAGAGGCCAAGCGCACCTTGCTATCCTTCACAATGAAGCCCGCTTGCACAAATTGATCCAAGACCGAATCCGCCACGATCACGATGTCCACCGGCTCGAGCCGTGCCAAACGAGAGGGAATGGAGGTCTCGCCCGTCCCAATGGAGGTGGTCACGGTGATCACCTGTTGACCGGTGAGCTGCTCGACCAGGGGCAACAATTTGAAATGAGCCGCCGTGAAGGCGCCGGAGGTCATCACGCGAAAGTCTGGAGGGGAATGGGACATGAATCGAGACAGAATGGTGGAGTGGTGAGTGCTGCGGTGAGCTATTCGGTGATCTGTACGGAGAGTTTTGGGGTGACCGCGGGCCGGGTGGCATCATGGCGCTTGAGACAGGGTTTGCGCGCTGTCACTTCAAGCCTGGCCCCGCCGCCTTCAAAAATCACCAGGCCCATTGAACGCCCAAGTTCACAGGGGATCATACCTGTGATGAGCCGCATAAAACCGCAAAGGGCCGTGGTGGAGAAACAGCGTGAGGAGAGAGCCTCCAAGCGCTGCGCCCCACCTAGGCCTTGACGGCTACAAGCCCGCTCAAGCTTCGTCGATCACGTGCAAAGTCATCTCTCCCACTTTGCTCAGGGTACCCCGCAGCGTGTCTCCGTGAGCGAGCTGGGACACGCCAGCAGGCGTGCCCGTGGTGATCAAGGTGCCAGGCTTTAGCGTGGACACACTCGACAAGAAACGAATGATCGCGCGCAATCCGTTGACCATGTCGGCGGTGTGGGCGGTCATCACGGTCTTGCCGTTTTGCTCGACATGGATGTGCAAGTCCTGCGGCTCACCAATCTCATCGGCCGTCACCACCCAAGGACCCACGCCACAAAAGGTGTCAAAACCTTTGCGTATATTGCGCGTATTGTGCTTTCGACCCCAGGGGTCGCGCACACTGATGTCCCAGCACATGGTGTAGCCATAGACATAATCCAAGGCATCTTGTTCGCTCACGTTGCGCGCCTCTTTGCCAATCACAGCACAAAGCTCACACTCAAAGTCCACGTGTTTGGCAATTTTGGGCAGGATCACCGTGCCGCCAGGCCCCACGAGTGAGGACGCGGGTTTTAAAAAGATTTCAGCCATCAACTCATCGGGCGAGAATTGCGAGCGGTCATAGGACCCCACGCGCTCAATCATCTCGGCTTGGTGAGCACGGTAATTCGATGCCGCAGCCCAAATGGCAGGTGGGTTGTCCAGGGGTGACTTGAGTTGCACCGAGGACAAGGGCAGACCATGACCCGAGCGTGCCTGAGCCACTGCCTCTTTGGCTTTGCTGGAATTGGACAACGCATCAAACACCTCGGCCATGGAGGCGCCCACACGGGTGACGCCAAGCGAGCTCAACGCATCGGCCAAGGGGTAGACCGTGTCGCCCTCGATGAGGCCTGGCAAAGCGTTGTTGTAAGAACAAATTTTCATGATCATTTTCTCCTATTTAATCATTGGGTTGAATTTTAGCGGCATGGGCCAAGCGGCCCGTGATCTCAATGTCACGCTTGATTTGAAGAGCGAATTGCTGTGCCGAATTGGGGATGAACTCAAAGCCGTCGCTGCTGGCTTTTTGCTTCAAGGCGGGATTGGCCAAGCCCTTTTGCACGATGTCATTGAAGTAATCCACATATTTTTTGGGCAAGCCAGGTGGGCCAAAAATACCCGTCCAAGTCGGTGGAGGCTCAAACTTGGGGACAATCTCAGAAACGGTGGGCACGCCAGGAAAACTCTCCAAGCGCTGGTCAGCCGCAACGGCCAACACGCGCAACTGACCCGCCTTCACCCCTTGCAAGACAAAGGGCACGATGCTCAGGGTAAAGGGTGCTTGTCCCGCGATCACGTCCATGACTTGCCGGCCATTGGTATAGGGCACGTGCACCATTTGGGTGTTGGTCAACAGCTCCAGGCCCGCACCCGCAAAATGGCCTTGGGTGCCAATGCCTGAGGTGGTGTAGGCCAATTGAGCGGGATTGTCCTTGGCATAGGCGATCAATTCTTTCAACGATTTCACTGGAAACGAGGCATTGGAGACGACCATCAAGGTCGAGCGCCAAAGCGGTGCGATGGGAGTCAGGTCCACCGTGGCATCAATTTGGCGCCCCTTGGATAAAAAGAGTCGGGTCACGGGCACGTTTTGCGAAGCCACCAAAATGGTGTAACCATCGGGCGTGGCGCGGGTGGCCGCATCGACCGCCAACATGGCACCCGCACCTGGACGGTTGTCCACCACCCAAGCCTGAGCGCTCAAACTGGAAAAGTGCGTGGCCAGCGCCCTGAAAAAAACATCCCCTCCCGAGCCTGGCGAATACTCGGTGATGATACGAATGGGTTTATTCGGAAAGTCTTGGGCTTGGGCCACGCCAGCCAGGACCAAGACGAGCCCCAAGACCCAGGATGAAACCAATGAATAGAGCATGGTCGAGGGTGCTTTATGCTTTTAACTTTTGGGCCAGGACTTCATCAATCCAGGTGGGGTTGTAGGTCTTGGCGTGGATCTTCTTCAAGATCTCTTCCTCTTGTTTTTGTTTATCCACAGCGGCTTGGTAGACCCACTGGGTTTGCTCAAAGGGCACGCTCAGCACCCCATCGTCGTCTCCCATCACCAAGTCGCCCGGCTCAATGACCATGCCACCCAAGGCAATCG
>CAISQQ010000285.1 GCA_903887655.1 uncultured Burkholderiales bacterium | reverse complement strand
CTGGTCAGTCCCGAAGAAGTGGCCAACACCGTGCTGTGGTTGGCCAGCACCGACGCTTCAAGCATCACGGGTCAAGCCATCGTGGTTGCTGGTGGTGAGGTGATGGCGGGCTAAAAGCCCAAGGACCTCACTGACATCCAGAGTTAGGCCGGACTTCTCAGCCTCGGATTCGATCAATGATCCCACTGATCAACGCATTGGGCGCGGTGCTGTTGGCGTTGATGCGGTGAATGTCGTCCAAAGCAACCTGCATTTTTTCAATGCGCTGCTCTTGCAAATAAAGTCGATTGCGCAAGTTCGAAGCCTGCATGATGCTGATCAATGAAGCGATGACTCGGGAGATGATGGTGCTGCTGTCCATGGTAGTGATGGGTTCGTGCGGTTGTCTAGACCCATTTCAATGAGTGAGGTTGGACTTTTAAACATTTTACAAGAGGCACGCTAGGGATATTCCTTTTGCACTCGGGCCCCAAGCTCAGCTAATATGGGCATCTTCTCCACCCTAGAGCCCACGCCTCCATGAAGTCCAGTCTATTGAAATTCACCTTGATGATGTTCTTGAACGCCGTGGCATCATGCTGCGTCTTGGCCCAAAGCTCATACCCGCTCAAAACCATCAAATTGGTGGTTCCCTTCCCTGCTGGAGGGGGTACCGATGCTGTTGCACGCATCGTCACGCAAAAAATGAGCGAGACCTTCAACGAGTCCATCATCGTTGAAAACAAAATTGGCGCTGGGGGCAGTGTGGCCACCGAATACGTTGCCCACGCCGAGCCCGATGGTTACACCCTTCTCTTCACCACTTCGGGCCACGCCATTCAACCCCATTTACAAAAACTCAATTGGGATCCGATCAAAGATTTCACCCCCATCAGCACCTTGGTCAAAAACCCTTTGGTCATTGCTGTGAGGCCCGACTTTAAAGCCAACAACATCAAAGACCTCATCAAAATGGCCAAGGACAACCCTGGCAAATTCACCTATGGGTCCTCGGGCTCGGGCAGCGCACTGCACATGTCGGCCGAGTATTTCAAATCGGTTGCCAAAGTCGATATTGTCCACATCCCTTATTCTGGCAATGCACCCATGACTTTGGCCCTTTTGAAAGGAGAGGTTGACATGGTCTTTGACAGTTTGACCGGACCGCTGCCCAACATCCATGCGGGAAAACTTCGCGCTCTGGCGGTCACCACGCTCAAGCGCTCCTTTGCCCTTCCCGAGACCCCAACACTTGATGAAGCAGGACTCAAAGGCTATGATTTTTCGTCTTGGAGTGGTATTTTGGCGCCAGCAGGGACGCCTCAAGACATCGTTCAAAAGCTCAACCATCAAATGGTGATCGCGCTAGAGAACACCTCCGTTCGAGAGCGACTCATGAGTTTTGGCTACACCCCCATGAGCTCGAGCAGCCAGGAGCTTCAAGACACCATCGCTCAGGATCTGGAGAAGTACAAACGAATGATCAAGGATTTGAATATTTCAGCCAATTGAGCTCGGGCCATGGGATTGAACAGACTCGCGTCAGCGTGGTTTTTTGAAGTTCAAAGACAGGCTGTGAGACCTGGCTTAGAAACCAACAGCCTGGGTACTGCTGCCATTTAAAAACCATCCAGACCTCGTGTCAGACAGAATATTCACAGCTGTTGTCGACGAGCCCTGGGCAAGCTCGATTAAGGATCCGTTGTGGCCAAGATATGCCCCATCTTCGCCTCTTTGGTTTTTAAGTAATTTGAATTGTAGGGATTGGGTCGAATGTGGTGCTCGACCCGCAAGACATCGAACCCCAACTCCTCTATGGCCACAATCTTGCTCGAATTGTTGGTGAGCAGCTTTAATGAACGGATATTGAAATGATTCAACATGGTTTTACAAATAGCATAATCGCGCTCATCGTCTCCAAATCCCAATAGGCGATTGGCTTGCACGGTGTCGGCGCCCTGCTCTTGCAATTGGTAGCTCTTGATTTTATTGACCAACCCAATGCCGCGCCCCTCTTGCCTGAGGTAGAGCAAAATGCCGCAGCCCTCTTGGGCTATTTTCTTAAAGCCATCTTGAAGTTGTGGGCCACAGTCGCAACGCAAGCTAAACAGCGTATCCCCGGTCATACACTCCGAATGAATTCTGGCAAGGACCGGCGTATGCGGACCAAATTCACCCAAAGTGATGGCCAAGTGCTCTTTGCCGGTCGTTTTCTCTATAAACGCATGCAACTCGAAAACCCCCCATTGCGTGGGCAAAGAGCAACTGGCCTGAAATTCCAAGGTATCAAGAGTCATGGTTACCAATTTCTACATCGTGAACACGAACACCCGACAAGCTTAACAAGCTTGGGACTCAGCTGGACACAGCTGATTTGATTTGGCTCGTCAAGGGGCCGGTGTTTTTTCTTCTGAGAGGCACGTCCTATCATCATACCAAGCATTTACACCAAAAGTCCAACCAACGGATCCAGTGACTGCCCTGAGGGGCTGCATGACAGTCTTCAATCGGATAGAGCGCGATTAACCCAATCGCCTGAGGGACTTCAAGGCAGCCATGGATTTATTTACAATCATGGCGAAATAGACCCGAATGACTCCAATGCAACAAAGCACTTTTGCTCAAAAGACAGACAATGGTTGGCAGTGGCACTTCAAAAGAAATTGCTCGATCAGCCCCAAGCAACTCATTTGCATTTTCGGCGCTCTGGGCCTCATCTCACTGCTCATTGGAGGCGTTTTCTTTTTTTTAGGTGCATTTCTTGTCTTGCCGTTTTCGCTGTTGGAGATTTTGGTCTTGAGCGTGGCCTTTTATTACAACGCCATTCACGCTGTTGATTACGAAAGACTCAAAGTCGAGAACAATCAAATCATCATTGAACAAAAAGCAGGACTGAAAGAGACCGAGATCGCTCTCACAAGAGGGTTCACTCGCATCAAACAATTGGAGGGCAAAAAGGACCTCATCGAATTGATACAAGGCGAAAAAAAGGCCCTCTTTGGCCACCATGTACACCCCAATTACAGAGCCAAGTTGATGAAAGAGCTCGTGTCTCGGCTATAGCGACTTTGAGTAATTGAACTCCCCGTCAACCATGTTGGGGGCATCCATTGTCAAAACCAAAAAATTTCTTTTGACGCCTACTGCGCATTCGACTCCAAGAATCAAGAGATGAGCGCGCTTGATCGTGATATCAACAACCCGTGTTTTCGTGACTTATGTCAACCTCTTGAACTGACCGACCTATATAGTTCGGCTACTTCATCAAAAAAAGGGCCCCCATGAAAACAGACTCACAAATTCAACTCGATGTCATTGCCGAACTCAAGTTTGAACCCACCGTCAATCCGACTCATATTGGCGTGACCGTCAAAGATGGAATCGTCTCACTCATGGGCAGTGTGGAGAACTATTTCGAGAAATACCATGCAGAAAAAGCCACACAAAGGGTGTCTGGCGTCAGGGGTGTTGCCATGGAGATTGAGGTCAAGTTACCCAGCATTGTCAGTCGCACTGATTCTGAGATTGCACATGCCATCGACAATGTGATCAGTTGGTCAACGCTGTTAAATAAGGATGACATCCATGTCAAAGTTGAAAGTGGGTGGGTCACTGTCACAGGTACAGTGAAATGGAATTATCAAAAAACAATGATTAACTCTTCCATTGGTCATCTGATGGGTGTGACTGGCATCAGCGACCAAGTTACCATCAGCAATGAATTGAATAATGCCGTTGTCAAAAAAGAAATCATCGATTCACTCAACAGGAGAGCGAAAACCGACGCCAGCAATATCAATGTTGAGATCAAAGGCGGTGAGGTCACACTCTCAGGCCACATCCACGATTTCAGCGAACGTGAACTTGTCAAGCATGCGGCATGGAGTAGCGCTGGAGTCGTCAAGGTGACCGATAAATTGACCTTGAGCAACTGATGGACTTGATGCTGGAGTTACGCGTGATCAGCGCTTACTCTAGCGATCGCTTTTAGAGCGGCAACCCAACCTTGATGGACTTTGAAGCTCAAATGTCCAGGGTTGACTTTGCAAATATCTCATCAACGCTCAAGACGCGATCACTCAATCCTTGATCGTGGATGTAATGGGCTATTTTTTCAATAACGGGCCTTGAACTTTTCATCCCATAAGTTTTTGCCTGAGTTTGCCAATCCGAATTCGGCTGTGCGGCCACCAAAGCCCCCACTTCAAGCATGGACTGTATGGCCTCTTTGGCATCGCGATCGGCCTCGTTCTTGGCCTCTTGAAAGGCGTGAAACAAATTCAGAGCCAGCCAGGGATGACGCTCATACAACTCTCGCTTCATCACGACGGTATGGTTGATTGGAAAAAGACCCGTTTTTTTATAAAACCGCTGTGACTCTTGGAACGGATCTTCAAACATCGGTTTGATGAAGGGGTAACTGAGCACGTCAGTGGTGGAGCGATCCACCAAATTTTTGTGCGGCAAGTACAACAGTGTCGCATCAAGAGCACCACTCACCAGCATCTCACCGATGTTGGTGGAGCTCTCGATTTGATTCAACACCACACCCTTAGGCGGGACAAAACCAGTCGATCCACCATGACTCATTTGAGGCCCGCGCTCCATGTACCACTCAATGTCTTTGGCATGCACGCCAAATTCATCTTGCAAAATGCCTCGGGACCAAAGGGCTGCCGTTTGTTGGTATTCAGGCACTCCCACACGTTTACCCTTCAAGTCCCTGGGCGAATCAATACCGCGATCGGTTCGTTTTAAGATCCAGGTTTGAAAAAATGTCCTTGACGTGTAAACAGGCAAAGCCACCCAGCGTCGGTCTCCCTTTGAGTTGGCGATAAAGAGGGAGGACAAGGACATCTCGGAGACATCAAAATCAGCGTATTTCAATTGACGCCAAAACATCTCTGAAGGGTGCACACTGGTGGGCATCAACTTCACACCTTGAACCCCCACTCGTCCTTCTAAAATGGGACGGGTGTAGTGGTTGTCGGATAGGGCAATGCTGAGTTCGAGGTGGTTGGGGTGCATGCGTGAATGGCTCATGGTGTGGCGTTGCGCTTTGTCAGCAAGTCGGCATACAACTTGAACCAGTGTTCTTGCTGGACGAGCGCAAAGGAAGGGTCGATGACCTTGTATTTTAGCGATGAATAGGCGTTGTCGACTTTGGTGTTGGTGGTCACGTAACCGGCTTCAGCCACCAATTTCTGACCTTCGCTCAGTGCAAAATCATAAAACAGTAAAGCCACATAGGGATGAGGAGCTTTGTTCATGACGGCCACGGCCGACGGCAGCGCCATAATCGGTTGCAGCCAAGCCACCTCAATGGGGGCACCCTTGCGCTTTAATTGCTCGGGGTTCCAGTTGTAGACATCGAGTGCCAGCGGCACCTCTCCCGAGGCCACCATGGTGCTCAGTAAGGAGTGCCCCTTGCGGATGGAGGGTGCATTGAGTGCCATGATTTTTTCAAACTGAGCTCGCCCCTTGGACTCACCGAGCTCATTGAGCAACGCCCCATACCAAACGGAATCATCGGCTTCCATCCCGAGCAGTCCTCTCCAGCGCGGGTCCATCAAATCCTCATAGGTTTTGGGTAAATCCTCTTTTTTGATCAACTTGGTGTTGTAAGCCAAGGAGTAAATGTCCATATTGAATGCAGCCCACTGATGGTGGGCAGGCAAGGCTTTGTCCATCAAACTGGTCTGAATGGGTGAATCGATTTCTTGTAGCAACTTCATTTTGTAAGCCGCCTCGGTGTCCAAGGCTGTATTGGAGAGCACGTCGACCTCAAACTTGCCTGCCCTTTGCTCCGTCATCACCCGCTGCTGAATGGCCTCAGATCCGGCTCTCCACAATTTCAATTTGATACCGTAGGTTTTTGAAAAAGCTTCGGCCATGACTTGAACAATGGGGTGGGCATAGTAAAGGGTCATCTCCCCTTCTCTTTTGGCGCCTTCGATTAATATTTTTGTTCGATCGACTCCCGTGTATTTGGACAATTCGTTGAGCGTTTTAATCCCTTGCGCAGGGGACTCTAAGCACACGCCCACCCAGCAAAGAATAAAAAAAGCTCTCCATACACACCACAAGGTCTTGGTCAATTCATTCCCCTCGGTTCAAGTTGGACTCAATTGGGCCACGCTGCGAAGAACTTCTGCGGTGGTGCTGGGAAAGCCAAAAAACTCCAAGTAGGCGGGAATTTGCTCAAACAGCATGTCTGAGCCCACCTGCACTTGACAGCCCCGATTTTGAGCGGCTTGCAAAAAAGCCGTCATCTCAGTTCTCATCACCACTTCCCCGACAAATGTAGATGGATCAATGCGCGAGACATCCATGGGCAAAGGGTCGCCCTCGTTCATGCCCATCGGGGTGGCATTGACCACCAAGTCATACCCTTTGGGGTCATTGCTATCGCTGCAAACGTCGAGTTGAGGGTAATTTTCTCTCAACCTCATCGCCAAACCTTGGGAGGCGGTCGCGTTGCGGTCATAAACCGCGATGGCCGCGATGTGCTCAGCGGCCAAAGAGGCGGCTATGGCACTGCCCACACCACCTGAGCCCACCACCAAGACCCGCTTGCCCTGGAGAGAGACGCCTTTTCTCTTTACCCCGCGAACAAAGCCTGCGCCATCGAACATGTCGCCCACCAAACGACCGTTCGCGTCTTTTTTCACGGCGTTGCACGCGCCCGCCACGCGAACCGTTGCCGTGAGCTCATGCAGGAGTGCCACGGACGTGACTTTGTGAGGCATGGTGATCAATGCACCTCGCACATTGGTCAATTGAAAGACCGACTTTAAAAAGGTCTCAAAATTGTCCGCCTGACACCCCATGGGGACCACGACCGCATTGATCCCCGCTTTCTCGAAATACGGGTTGTAAATCATGGGGGATTTGAAGCTGTGGGTGGGAAATCCGATGTGAGCGATGAGCTCGGTATTGCCATTGATCATGCCGTTGAAACCAAATCTTAAAAAACGTTCAAAAAATCGTGCTGTTCAATCCCACCCAGGATCCACGCGAGATGACGATTTCAGATCACTGAAATCACCACGACGGTACTGACTGAACCACACCAAAAAAATGAGTACAAACCCTAGAGGCCATTCCATGAAAACGCGCCACAGCCCAGGCTGAAGAATGCCTTGCGCCATTGACTGTAGCGCCTGCCCGAGCGACTCCTCGCTCTGATGGGCCAGCGCTTTACTGTTTTTTCAATTGAAAGGCTGCCCGCCAATCAAACTCGGTCACCCAAGCGGTTCCCGTGATGATCACGAGCATGCCAACGACCGTATTGGCACTCAAGGTCTCTTGCAAGAACAAGACACCCCACAGGCTTGCAAACAAAGGGATCAGGTATGTCACCGTGAGGGCAGACGTCGCTCCAATATCTTGAATCAATCGGAAATAAAGCAAAAAGGCCAGGGCCGTGCACACCACACCGATCGTGAGTGTGATCAAGATGATCTCAGGCGTGGGCGCAGAGCTCATGGGTAGCCAAAAAAGCGCTGGAATGATCAAAATGACCGACGCCCATAAACTGCCGTGGGCATTATCAAAGGGCTCGATGCCCTTGGAGATCTTGGCGTAGTTGGAAGCCACACCATATGACAGTGCCCCAGCCAGCCCTAGGCACACCGCCAAGGCATTGGCTTGATGGTGGTTGGCAGAAAATACCCCCAGCAAAATGGCCACTCCCAACACACCCAACATCAAGCCCAAACCGCGCTTGAGGGTCAAGGTTTCTGTTTTTCTCATCCAGCCCATGAGAACACCCCAAACTGGTGCCGTGGCGTTCAAAATCGATAACTCTGCGGTGCTCAACGCCAAAGACGCGTAGGCAAAAAGCACGAATGGCAAAGCCGAGTTGAAAAATCCCATGATGAAGTAGTGGACAGCCCTCGCACGCAGTTGTGGTTGGCGCTGAAAATAGTATGAGAGTGCGGCCAAAAATAAGGCCGCCGCCAAAACACGACCTTCGGCCAAGTAGGCGGCCCCCAAAACTGGCGAGACCATGCGCATGAAGAAAAACGAGCTCCCCCAGATGGCTCCCAATAAGAACAGTCGCAGGAGGTCGGAGGTTTTCATCAATCGTATTCGTATGTCACTTGTCACCCGATTGTAGAGCTTGGCGCTGCCTGGATCCCCTTTTCTGAGTTCTGCCGCATGACACTCGTGGCTTTTTCTCGCGCCGGTGCTCCCTTGACCCCAAACCACGGACCCGATATTTTGCCCTGGCAAGGCATGGGGGCTCGACAATGTTCATGGGACCCTCATTGCCAAAGGCTTGCGACTGCACTCAACTGCAAAGGGCGCTTGGCAATTGAATTTTGCCGTGGGCTCAGCTCGGTATGGATGTGCCTCGTGGGCTTGACGCTTTTTTGGATCGAAACCTTGGAATGGCCTTGGAAACTTGCCCAACTCTTCGACTACAAAGGGCCCATGGTCAACTGCGCATCAGCGTTCGCGTCACCCGTGTCGCGCGTGTCGCGCGTGTCGCGCGTGTCTTGGGGCTTTTCAATCTCGAACAAGTCCGCTGTGAACGTCGAGGCAAAAGCGCAAGAATGACCTGCTTTTTGACTCTAGCGCACCCTTTAAGCCTTCTACACTATGACTTGAGTGATTTTCAGCAATGATTTTGGGTCAGAGTGACAACGGCATTTTGTAACACATGAACTTGTGTAACACATATTATTGTGTCAAAATTATTTCTCCACAGCGTGAGGAAAAATCAATGGCCAACATTACCTTTGTGATCG
>CAISQQ010000284.1 GCA_903887655.1 uncultured Burkholderiales bacterium | reverse complement strand
TGCGCAATCAGAAAAACAAAGGGACCAACGAAGGCGCCATAAATTCTGCCAACAACTCCCAAAATGAGCATGACGAGCAACTCGCCAGAGGGCTCAAATCCCAAGACATTCAATCCCACAAATTGATTGGTTTGAGTGAGCAGTGCGCCCGCAACACCAGCCACGACCGCAGCAAAGGTATACACCTTGAGTTGGCGAGCATAGACATTCACACCCACGGCCAACATCCGAGCCGAGTTTTCACGAATCCCAATCATGGACACCCCCAAGGGTGAATAAATCACGCGCCTGATCACCCACCAGCCGACAAATGCCAAGCTCAAGCACCAGAGATAGGCCGTTTTGCCATAGAAATCGAATTTGAACATTCCAAGGATGGGGGAAATGATCACACCCGACAAACCATCTGCCCCCCCGGTGACCGAAGTGGCTTTATTGGCCACCTCCAAGCAAAGGGCAGCAATAGCAAGCGTGAGCATGAGCTGCGTGAGCTTTTTGGTTCTCAAAATGACGGCGCCCGTCAACAAACCCAACAAGCCTGCGACCAGTCCACTCAGCAGCAACAGTGATATCGGTTCATTCCAGCCATACTTGGCCGCCAAAATACCGCAAACATACGCTCCCACACCAAAGAAAGCCGAGTGACCCAAGGTGATGATGCCTGAGTAGCCGACAATCAAATCGAGAGAAAGGGCGAACAAAATATAAGTCCAGACTCGCGCACCCAGCGACAAATAGTCGGGAAGTAAGAAAAAAGCCAACACGGCCAAAACCCAAGGTAAATATTCCGCGATCCTGAGCTTGGGGTCGGCTTGGAATCCAATGAGTTGACTCATGATCTTTTCCCAAACAAACCCATTGGGCGCCACAACAAAAGGCCAATGGTTGCCAAATAAATGAAGAAGGAACCCATTTCTGGCACCCAGTATTTACAAGCCGTGTCAGAAATGCCGATCAACATCGCCGCCACAAAGGGGCCTCTCAAACTACCCAAGCCCCCTACCGACACCACAATCAAAAAATAAACCAATTGCTCTAAGGGGTAGGTTGGTTGTATGGCCACGATCTCTGCACCCAATGCACCACCAAGACCCGCCAAGCCACTGCCCAGTGCAAAAGTCACACTGAACAGCTTCTTGGTATTGATGCCAATGGATTGGGCCATTTGCCGATTGTCAACGGCAGCGCGCACCATTGCACCCCAAATCGTTTTCTCTAGCCCAAACCACAGGCCAGTGATCATGAGGGAAGAAAATGCGATCAAAAATACACGGTAAGCTGGAAAGTCTCTTGAACCGATGCTGATTTGCCCTTTGAGATAGTCTGGAAGCATCACCGGTTGCTGCAATGTTCCAAATACCAATCGGGCAGTGGCCACAGCAATGTAGATGATGCCGATGGTCAACAAGACTTGCTCGAGCTCCGTTGCCCCGTACAACTTGGCGTAAAGCCAGCGCTCTAAGAAAACACTGACGAAGGCCACCAAGAAAAAGGACAAAAGGAGGGCCAGTGGAAGAGGAATATTGAATCGCGAAAGCGACAAAACCAACACATACCCACCAGCCATGGCAAATACGCCATGGGCCAAGTTGGTAAAGCCCATGAGTCCCATGGTCACGGACAAACCAACAGAGATGACGTAGAGAATCATTCCATAGGCCACGCCATGAAATGCAACGCTCACAAGAGAAGAGAGAACCGAATCCATTTGATCTATTTCAATCGTTTGTCAACCCATGGAGGGTTCTTCTCTTGAGAACGGTGGTCATTTTTTCTTATCAGCCTCTTTCATAGGATCCTTGATCCCTGCGCTGATGGTCTCTATCTCGACGTTGGCCAACTTGCCAGCGACTTTTCTGACTTCACGCAAATACTCTGGGTTGATCACGTCTCTTGTTTCCGGATCGATCGAAACATTTCCGCGAGGACTGTTGGGATTTTTCCATTTCTTCAACAGTTCCATCGACTTATCGGGATCGATTTTTCCATTTTGCTCGCGGATGGCGTAAAAAATGGCATCCATGGCATCCCAAGCTCCCACGACCATGAAGCCGGGGTTGAGATTTTCGCCGTACTCTTTTTTATAGGCCGCAACAAAGGCTTTATTGGCAGGCCGGTCTGAAGCCGATGAGTAATGATGAACCGTGGTCACACCCAAGGTCACATCCCCCATGCCTTGAAGCTCTTCATCGGTAACAATGTCGCCTGTTCCAATGAATTTGATGCCCGCCTTGGGCAAATCCAAATCGGCGTAGGCTTTCATCATGCCCGTTGCGGCTTTGCCAGCGGGGTTAAACCCAAAAATCACATCTGGTTTGGCGTCCTTGATTCTTTGAATGAACGGCACAAAATCAGGATTGGCAAAAGGTATGCGAACGCTTCCTACAACTTCGCCACCACCTTCTTTAAAGCCCTTGATGAACCCTTCTTCTGCCTCATGCCCTGGGGCGAAATCTGTCACTGCTGTATAGGCTTTCTTGTATTTCTTGGCCGCCCATTGGCCCAATGGGTAAGACGACTGCCAAAGGGTGAAAGAAACTCTGGCCATATATGGCGCATTGTTCATGATTCTGGCCCCTGCAGCATTCATGCTGACGTAGGGTACCTTGGCTTCAGTGGTGAGCGGTGCAATGGCAGCCATATTGGGCGTCCAAACAAAGCCGGTTAAAAAATTGACTTTGTCGTGCACGATCAAATCCTGAGCAACACGTTTGGCGACGTCTGGAATAGCACCTGTATCGTCGCGAGTGATCACCTCCACTTTGACGCCAGGGGGCAACTTGTCACCGTTGAGCTTCATGTAAAGCTTCACACCTTTGTCCAATTGGTCACCCTGAGCAGCGCCTGGACCACTAAAGGTGCTTAAAAAACCAATTTTGACAGTTTGTGCTTGAACAAAGGACGAGATCGACAAGGCAATACAAGTCACCAACAAAGACATCGAAAAACGGGGCAGATTCATAAAAAATCCTCTCATAACTATTCCCTGAGGTCCATCCTCAAG
>CAISQQ010000283.1 GCA_903887655.1 uncultured Burkholderiales bacterium | reverse complement strand
GGCGTGAAAACCAGCATCTGCGGCCAAGTACTTGGCCGCGTTGGCCTGTGCAGCACAAGATTGATTGGCATCGTAGAGCTCGCCCGCATGCAGGGTCATGAGCTCAGCCGCGTAGAGCTCAGACCAGCACTCAGCCAAGGGGTGTTGGATCGATTGGTTTTGCCCAATGGGGCGTCCAAACACCTGCCGCTCTTGGGCGTAAGCCACGCCTTTGGCCAAAGCCCGTCTGCCCATGCCAATCACCTCGGCGGCATTCAAGATGCGCTCGGGGTTGAGACTGTCCAAAATATAGCGAAAGCCTTGACCCTCTTCGCCGATTCGGTCGTCCTCACTCACCTCGAGTTGGTCAATAAAAACTTGGTTGGAGTCGACCGCGTGTCGACCCATTTTGGCAATTTCGGTGATGGAGACCGCTGGATTTTGGAGGTCTGTGAAAAACAAAGTCATCCCATCGGTGGGCTTTTTGCACTCTTCGATGGCTTGGGTACGGGTGAGCAAGACGATTTTTTGGGACTCTTGGGCCGTGCTGGTCCAGATCTTTTGCCCTGTAATCACATAGCGATCTTGCTTTTTGACCGCTCGGGTTTTAATTTTGCTGGTGTCTAGTCCCGCATCGGGCTCGGTCACGCCAAAGCAAGCGCGCAACTCGCCACTGATGATGGAGGGCAGCCAGCGCTCTTTTTGAGTACGGCTCGCGTGTTTGACGATGGAGTGCAGACCAAAGATGTTGATATGCACGGCTGAACACGCCGCAAAAAATCCGGCTGATGCGCCAATGGTTTGCATCATGATGGCCGCCTCGCTCACGCCCAGGCCCGAGCCCCCGAACTCTTGCGGCATGGCAATGCCAAGCCAGCCTCCTGCCGCCACTGCCGCACAGAACTCATGGGGAAACTGGTGCTCGGCATCCAATCGAGACCAATACTCATCGTCGAATTGATCGCAGATGTGGGCAACGGCATCTCGGATCTCACGCTGCTCGGGGGTTTTGACCAAGGCTTCAAATTGCACGGTGCGGTGTCCTATGATTTGTAATCGGCATTGTTCTCTCCCAGTGTGGGGGCATGCAGCCGAATTGAGGCGGGTGACTTGCTGAATTGAATGGGAAACTTTGGCAGTTTGAGCGTGCCTTGACTTGGGTGCTCCATCTCCTCAAAGAAGTCCACCTCGGCCAAATGGGGGTCATTGAGCAAATCCTCAATGCTGTTGACTGGAGAGGCGGGAATGTCAGCGTCTTTTAAAATGTTGAGCCACTCCACATTGCCCCGGGTCAACAACTTCTCGGCCAAGTAGGCGCCGACAGCGACCGCATTTTGCGTGCGGCTCTCTTGGGACTCAAAGCGGGGATCTCGCTCCATCAAGCCCTGATCGCCAACGAGCTCGAGAAATGCTCGCCAGTGCGCATTCGTATAGACCACCAAGGACAAGTCGCCATCCAGCGTTGGGTAGGGACCGCGCGTGGTGGACAACAATCGTTTGTAGCCCATGGGGCCCAAAGGCGGCTTAAAAATGGCGCCCCCCATGTGGTCGGACAAGACGAATTGCGCCATGGTCTCAAACATTGGCACCTCGATTTCTTGACCTTCACCCGTTTGATGCAGGTGGTTGAGCGCACTGGTGATGGCAATGACCACGTACAAACCCACCACCCGATCGCAAAGATTGATGGGCGCATAGCGCGGCAGGCCGTCCACCGAGCGAAAGAGTCCTGAAATGCCCGAAGCCGCCTGCATCAAGTCGTCATAGACCGCGTTTCCCGACAAGGGACCGGCAGACCCATAGCCCACCGCGGAACAGAAAATGACTTCGGGGTTGATGCCACTGATGGTTTCGTAATCCAAGCCCAAACGCTTGAGCGCTTGTGGCCTGATGTTGGAGACCACCACATCGACTTGACTGGCAAGTCCAAGCAGAACTTTCTTATCAGCCTCGTTTTTGAGATCCAAAACGATGCTTTTTTTATTGCGATTGGCCATCATATAAAGAGGACCCATCCCAGGATTCTTAAAGGGACCAATCAAGCGCATCGAGTCACCATTGGGCTGCTCCACCTTGATGATCTCCGCTCCCAAGTCGCCCAAGCATTGGGTGGCTGACGGCCCCATCACCACGGTCGTCAGATCCAAAATCTTGATGTTTTTCAAGGGGCCGTGATTGGGGATGGGTTGCTTTTTCATTACGCCATAGCGAATAGTTTTTCGTTGTCTCGAATTATACAGAAAACTCGGTCAGCCTGACATCCAGGGGGTAACCCCCAGGACTGGTGAAATGAGCGTGGGTTTGATCCGTGCCAGTGCCGGCGCCAAAAGATCTGCACGTGGGTGTGGCTTGCCTTGACTTGGAGGACTCAGCGATTTGCATCCACCTTGGCTCAAATGATGAAGCGTGAACGGTGGCTTATTAAATCTTGCGAGACAAGCACTGCCAATAGATCGTTCCAATTGAGCCATTGACCTATTGACCCATTAACAGGCGGCAATTTTTTAAATCAAGGTGAACACAAAAACCCTGGACTGGTGAACGCTTAAAAATGACCTTGAACGGGGGTCGCTTAATGGCAGGCCGTGATCGATAGATCAGCCAGGCTGAGAATCTTCAACTTCATCATCTGGCAGTCAAATCAGCCGAACCTAGGACAACGAGTTTCCTGGGTCTGCTTTACATCGCCTCAAAACCCAGCAGGGCCGAGCTCAAAGAGTGGCAATGATCATTTGCCGAAGCTCTGGTGTGATCTCTGGCAACACGCCAAACCAGGCTTTGAATGCAGGCCGGGCTTGATTGAGCAGCATCCCCAGGCCACTCACCGTGACGTGGCCGCGCGCGCCAGCGGCTTTTAAGAGCGGCGTCTCCAAGGGAATATAAATGGCATCGGACACCATCGCTGCCAGGGGCAAACGGTCCAATTCAATCTCCAGATCAGGCTGGCCGTGCATGCCCTGGTTGGTCGTGTTCACCAGCAAGCTCGCCCCATCGAGCGCCTCGTGGCGCTCATTCCAGGAATAAACTTGGACAGCACCTTGGTTGGGGCCGTCGAGCGAAAACTCCTGCTGCAAGGCCTCGGCCTTGCCCTTGGTCCTGTTCATGAGGCGAATCTCTTTGGCGCCTTGATCGAGCAAACTGAGCACAATGGCCCTGGCCGCCCCACCCGCTCCCAGCACACAAATGGGACCAGTCGTGGCACTCCAGTGGGGATTGGCGTCTTTCAAGGATTGGATATAGCCATAGCCATCGTTGTTAAAGCCTTGCAGCTCCCCGTCTGGGGTCACCACGATGGTGTTGATCGCCCCCATGCGCTTGGCCAAGGGGTCGACATGGTCCATGAGTTTCATCGCATCCACCTTGTGCGGGATGGTCACGTTTGAGCCCACGATCCCCAGGGCCACCATGCCTTTGATGGCCGCCTCCAAGTCACCCGGTTTGACTGGAAAAAGCCCGTAGGCGCCTTTGATCCCATATTTGGCGAGCCAGTAATTGTGGATCAAGGGTGAGCGCGAGTGGGCCACGGGCCAGCCAGTGACGCCAGCGATTTTGAAGGGCAAGGACATGGTGATCAATCGATAAAAAGCAAAGCTTGAGAAAAAAACAATCCCCGATCAGCACCAGGCCAAGCGGGGATTGAGCGGTTCGCGAAGGGACAGGCCGTTCACATGAAACGATTACTTCTTGTTCAAAGGCGCCAAAATATCGGTCACGACTTGTTTACCGTTGACCACTTTGGTCATGTAGCTCTCGCGGTCCAAGTCGCCTTTGTCATCGAAACTCACATCCATCAAAATGCCGGGATAGGTTTTGGCGGAAAGCTTGAGGCCTTTCATGGCCTGGGCAAAGGCTTTGGAGTCGACTTTACCGAGTTTTTCGGTGACCGCTTTCACCACGTACATGGAGGTGTAGCCCTTGATGCCATTGTGGTCAGAACGGGTATTGAATTCCTTTTGGAACGCCACATCAAACTTTTTCACGCTCGCTTGGGGTGCATCTGCCGTTAAACCCACGTGAGCAATCGCGCCGTTGGCCGCATCGCCAGCCAACTCCACCACCTTTTGGCTGGTGAGCACCGTCTCACCGATGACGGGTTTTTTGTAGCCTTGTTTGTTCAACTCTTTGAGCAAGTGGGCCGACTCTTCCTCATTGGTGTAAGCAAAAAGCACATCGCCCGTGCCTTGCTTGGCTTTCACCACCGCAGAGCTGAAGTCGATTTGTCCAGATTCAGTGGAGATGTCAGCACCAATTTTGATGCCCTTGGCTTCCAAGGACTTGATGATCAAGTCACGCCCCCCTTTGCCAAAGTCGTTGTTGACATACAGAATGTCCACGGTCTTGGCTTTCATTTTGTCGTGGATGAAGTTGGCCACCTTGGGCATGGCGCTCGCCTGCGTGAAAGAGCTCCTGAACACATAGGGGTTGCCTTGCTGCGTGATCGCGGCCGCTTCGCCACCGGTGAAGTTGGGGATCTCCGCGTTTTTGGTGACCGCCATGCTCACCAAGATGGAGCCGGAAAATACCGGGCCCATCACAATGTAGGCGCCATCATCAACGGCTTGCTCGGTGAGGCCCTTGGCCACGCCCGGATTGGATTGGGTGTCTTGGGACTTGTATTCGACTTTTCTGCCGAGGATACCGCCCGCGGCATTGATCTCTTTGACGGCGAGCTTGATGCCGTTGTCAAAATTGGTGCCCGACGTGGTGCCTGGTCCGGTCAACTCGACCAAACCGACAATTTTGATGGGACCCGTGTCTGCAGCCCAGGCGCTCGCGACCACCAAGGTCGCCGCCGCCAAGGCCATACTCAATGTGAATTGTTTAAATTTCATGTCTCAGTTCTTTGCTCAGGGTTGAATGAAAATTGATTCTAACTTTTAGAGGGGTTCAAAATGACGCCCAAGTTGGATTCACACCCAGATTGTTCAACTTTAAGGGCCTTGACGACCTAGGGTAAATACCAAAAAACGGGGGGCTTTTCGCCATGAGAGGGTCCAAAGGGCTTCTTGGCAGTTCATCGGTGCCCTTGAGACCACTGAGCCAAAGACAGCTCAGCCCAAGGCGAGCTCAGTCAAGGCTTCACGAATTTCAGGGTCATCCTGTCGCTTTCGCCAATGGATTGGTAATGGCCTTTGTTCAACTCACCGTTGACAAAGCTCGGCGGCAAAGCCCACACCCCCCCGAGATGATCGGCCGTGTCGTTCGCGTTGGCGTTGATCTCCGAGGAGGCCTCGAGCCTAAAACCCACCGACTTGGCCATCTCCACCACATAAGAGGTGTGAACATAGCCCGATTTGGTTTTGGGGTCCTGGGGGCGGTCTTCAGGCAAGCGATGCTCCACCACCCCAAAAACACCACCCGGCTTTAAGCTGCGAAAAACGCTTTCAAAGACCAGGCGAACACCCGAATCGCCCTCACTCATCCAGTTGTGGATGTTGCGAAACGTGAGCACCACATCAGCACTGCCGGGGCGGGCATAATTCAACTGTTTAATGGGTTCAAACACCCCCATCACCACCTTGTCATAAATGCCTGGGTGAGCTTTGAATTTCGTATCGAGTTGTTGTCGAAATTTGATGGCCTCGGCCTTGCTTGATGCGGGGTCATCGGCCCCCAAAATCAACTGCCCCTTGTCATGCAAATAGGGCGCCAAGATTTCTGTGTACCACCCAGGGCCGGGACTCAACTCCACAACGGTGCTGTCGGCCCGAACACCAAAAAACGCGAGCGTGGCTTCGGGATGGCGCCAAACGTCGCGCGCCACATAGGCAGGGGTTCGGGTGGGGCTTTGCACGGCGGCTTGAAGGGCCTCATCGGCATGGGCAGCCACCCACAAGCCCAGCCCCAAAAAAGCAAGTCCTAATTGTTTCATGCTGTGGTCACTTTCACCAGGTAAAAGGCTCGATGCGCCCTAGTCGGCGCTCACTTGAACGCCCTTCCAAAAGGCCACATAACCGGCGATGTGACTGGCTTCGGGCTTGGGGCTTGCATAGTACCAGGCCGCAGCCTCGTTGCTTTGGCCATCGACCACCACATCGTAATAGTTGGCCGTGCCTTTCCAGCCGCAGACCGTGGTTTTGCTCGAAGGCACAAAGCAACTCGCATCGATGGCTGAAGCCGGAAAGTAATGATTGCCCTCCACCACCACAGTTTGATCAGAAGAGGCTAAAATTTTGTGATTCCAAATGGCTTTCATGGGTTAACTTTCGTTTAAATTTATTTTGTCCAATACCAATCAACCCATTATGCAGCAACCCGAGTTCCTCAACGTCGAAGCGTCTTTTAGCCCTGAAGGCTTGAAGGTCGAAATCATAGAGGGGTTGAACAACGCCAATGCTTGTATTTCGCCCAAATTTCTTTACGACAACTTGGGCTCCCATTTGTTCACGGCCATCACCCATTTGCCAGAATACTACCCCACCCGCACAGAACAACACATCTTCCAAGCCTACCAAGCTGAGATCGCACAGGCTTTGGGAGAAAACACCTGCTTAATTGATCTGGGCGCTGGTAACTGTCAAAAAGCCGAATCCCTCTTTGGCGCCTTGAAGCCCGCCGATTATGTGGCGATTGACTTTTCGGTGCAATACCTCCAAGACGTGTTGCCCAAGCTGCAAAGCAACTTCCCAGCCATCAAGATGATGGGCTTGGGGATGGATTTCTCAAGCCACTTGTCCTTGCCCAGCACCCTACCCGCCATCAAGCGCAATTTTTTCTACCCCGGCTCGAGCCTGGGCAACTTCAGCCCAGCCCAAGCGGCGCATTTGCTGCAGCAAATCAAAATGAACTCTGAAGGCGGGGGATTGCTCTTGGGGGTGGACTTGATGAAAGCCGACAACGTGCTCTTGCAGGCCTATGACGATCCCTTGAAATTGACCGCCGCGTTCAACCTCAATATCCTGCGCGTGGTCAACGGCTTGATCGGATCCAATTTTGAGGTCACCGATTTTCGCCACACCATCACCATCAACCACACCTTGCAACGGGTCGAACTCTATTTACAAGCTTTGCGCGACGTGACTGTTTCATGGGAAGGTGGGAGACGAGACTTTAAAACGGGCGAGTTGATCCACACCGAGAACTCCCACAAGTACAGCATCAAGTCGATTCAAGAACTGTTGAGCGCTGCTGGCTTTGGGCACTTTCAAACCTGGAGCGACCCCAACCACTATTTTGCGTTGATTTATGCACAGTAATGCTTCCACCGATTCCTTGGCCTGCGTTTCCGCCGAAATGGGTGGCCAAGCCCTGATCAAGCGCTTTTTGAGCTCAAGGCGCGCGAGCACCGATTTGCTCCAAGGGCTCAGTGCTGAAGACTGTCAGTCCCAGTCGATGGACGACGCGAGTCCCACCAAATGGCACTTGGCCCATGTCACTTGGTTTTACGAGGTCATGGTGCTCAAGCCCTTGGAAGCCGATTTCCAATTCTGGTGTGCCCCGTTTGCCGTGCTCTTTAACAGCTACTACAACATCGTGGGCGACAAGCACCCCAGACCCAAAAGAGGGCTGCTCACCCGCCCGACCTTGCAAGAGGTGCTGGCTTGGCGGCAAAACATCGATGACCGCATTGTGAAGCTCTTGGAGCAATCGCCCTCAGAGCGGCTGCACTGGATGGTTGAGCTCGGCATCAACCACGAAGAGCAACACCAAGAGTTGATCCAAACCGATTTGCAGCACTTGTTTTTCAACAATGCGCTCTACCCCGCCTGTCGCAACACGACCCCTGACATCGCCCCGAGCCCGCCTGGCGTGCAGTGGATTGCCGCAGATGCGGGTATTCAAGCCATCGGCCACCCAGGCCCCTCGTTTTGCTTTGACAACGAAGGACCCGTTCACAATCAATTGATACAACCGTGCTACCTCAGAAACACCCTGGTCACCAATGCCGAGTGGATGGCATTTGTCGAGGATGGGGCCTATCAACAATCGCTTTGGTGGCTCGACGAAGGCTGGGGTTGGGTTCAGCGTGAAAAGATTCAGGCGCCGCTTTACTGGCTAAAAACCAATGCTCACACCGCCTTTGAGCAGTTTTCCCTGCATGGATTACAGCCTTTGAACGCCCATGAAGCGGTGAGGAACATCAGCTACTTTGAGGCCGAGGCCTATGCGCGCTGGGCCAGCGTTCACCTGCCGGGCCACGAAAACGCCCGCTTACCCACCGAGTTCGAGTGGGAGAGTCTGGCCAGGAACAAAAGCGCCCTCTTGCACGACTTGTTTGGCGCCGTGTGGCAGTGGACCAGCAGTGCCTACACCGCTTACCCAGGCTACCGGCCGTGGTCAGGACTGGCCGGTGAATACAACGGCAAGTTCATGGTCAACCAATTCGTTCTTCGCGGCAGCTCAGCCTTCACGACTCACGCTCACTCGAGAGTGAGTTATCGCAACTTCTTTCCCTCCCACGCCCGCTGGCAATTGACGGGTCTCAGGCTGGCCAAGGATCCCAGCTGATTGCAGGCCTAGCGCGCAAGCCAACCCTGAGCTCGATCTCTTTTCACGCCGCATCCGAGTCATTGAAGTGCTCAATGGCATCGATGAGTTTTCGCATCAAGAGGGCAAAAACGGCCGAAGG
>CAISQQ010000282.1 GCA_903887655.1 uncultured Burkholderiales bacterium | reverse complement strand
GTTTTTACCCCCATCACGGACTCTGAGATTAGATATGGCCAGTGGGCCATCAAGGCCACCGGCCAGAAAGCCATTGAAGCCATCGTGCAAGCGCGCGAAGAGGGCGGCCCCTTCAAATCCTTGTTTGACTTTTGTGTGCGCGTTGACCGCTCCAAATTCAACAAACGCACATTGGACGCCTTGATCAAAGCTGGAGCGTTTGATGGATTGGACCGCAATCGCAGCTCGCTTGTGGCGAGCATCGATTTGGCGTTTCAGTTTGCCCTGTCGCAGCAAGCCAATGCGCAACAAATTGGCCTCTTTGATGCGCCCGATGAACACGGTTCGGGTACCAAAGAGCCTGAACTGGTCAACACCATACCTTGGGATATCAAAGAGCGCTTGATGATGGAAAAGCAAGCCCTGGGTTTTTATCTCTCGGGCCATTTGTTTGACTCCGTCAAAACCGAGGTGCGCCGCTTTGCCAAGAGACAGATTGCAGATTTGATGGACTCGCGTGAACCGCAGTTGCTCGCTGGCGTGATTGGTGACTTCAAGGCCATCAATGGTCAAAATGGCAGAATCGGCCTCTTTAAACTCGATGATCAGTCTGGATTCATAGAGGCCCGGGTCGATGACGCATTGATGCAGGCCAATCGAGACTTATTCAAAGACGATGAAATCGTGGTGGTCATGGGCAAGGTCCAACCTGATCGTTTTTCTGGGGCGGGCTTGCGATTGAGCGTGAATCAAATCTGGGATTTGCCTTCGGCGCGATGTCGATTTGGCAAGTACTTGAAGGTGGCTGTGAATGGCGCCAATCCCGATGTTGCCCGTGTCATTCAAGACCATCCCGCCAAAATTGAAATGACTGAGCAAGGTCAGTTGGTCAAAGGCTTGCCCGTTCGATTGAGCTTGGAGCGTGGTCAAGTCAGTGCAGAAATTCAATTGGGTAAAAATGCCCGCTTCTTCCCCAGTGATGCAGCCTTGGCCAGTTGGATGGTTCAAGCGCACGAGGGCCAACTTCAAATCGTTTATGAGTAAGCCCCGATGTTTTTAACCATCCCCACCTTGCTCACTTGGACTCGAATTGTTGCGATACCGCTGATCGTGGCCGTGTTTTACTGGCCCATGGACGCCGCTTCGCAAAACCTCATTGCGACTTCGATGTTTGTAATTTTTGCTTTGACGGATTGGTTGGATGGCTATCTGGCCCGCCGCATGAACCAAACGTCGGCTTTTGGTGCTTTTTTAGACCCCGTGGCCGATAAGTTTTTGGTTTGTGCATGCCTGTTGATTTTGGTGCACCTGGGCCGAGCCGATGTGTTTGTGGCCCTCATCATCATTGGACGTGAAATCGCCATTTCTGCACTGCGCGAGTGGATGGCCCAAATTGGTGCGGGCAAGAGTGTGGCGGTACACATGCTGGGTAAATTGAAAACCACCTCTCAAATGATTGCCATTCCATTTTTACTCTTCAATGGCAGCTTGTTCGGGCTGATTGATACCGCCCAGGTGGGTTGGGTGCTGATTTGGGTCTCTGCGGCATTGACTGTTTGGTCGATGGTGTACTACTTGAAAAAAGCCATTCCAGCCATTCGTGCCCATGTTCGATGAGTGAGTCAACCTCGCCCTGGGCTCAGCGTTGGGTGGTGCTCATGCCCAGTGTCTTTGTCCTCATTTGGAGCACCGGCTTTGTGGTGGCGAAGTTGGCCAAACCCTTTGCGGAGCCCTTCGCTTTTCTAGAGCTGCGTTACGTTTTATCGCTGGCCTTATTTTTGCCCTGGATTTTTTGGCGCCGTGTGCCTTGGCCAAGTACGCCTACCCAGTGGTGCCACATTGGTTTAACAGGCGTCTTG
>CAISQQ010000281.1 GCA_903887655.1 uncultured Burkholderiales bacterium | reverse complement strand
CTGGCAAGAGACGATGGGCCACCAGTACCAAAGCAACGGCCAAACCGTGATCCATAGTGCCATGCAAGAAGGCGCGCAAATCTTGTGCACCACTTTTGCGGCCTCAGAGACTCAGCCCTTTGTCGAGGTCACGACTCGCGTGAGGACCAAAAACCGCCAGACCCAGTGGACTGCGCTGACCGACCAGGGTCAGCCTCGTCGCGCGCCCGCGTTCACCCCCGAGGCCTCTTCCACCTTGGCTTACTACACCCGCGCCACGCGCTGGTTGCCCACCGACGGTATTGTGAAGACCACCGCACTTGAAGCCACCCGGGGCGCAAAGAGCGCACAAGAGAAAGTCAAGGCCCTCTACGACTGGGTGGTCAACAACACCTACCGCGAGCCCAAGGTACTGGGTTGCGGCGAGGGAGACATCAAGACCATGCTGGAAACGGGCAACTTGGGGGGCAAATGCGCCGATATCAATGCCGTGTTTGTGGGGCTGTGTCGCTCGCTGGGCCTGCCCGCGCGCGACGTCTACGGTCTGCGCTTGGTGCCGTCTCGCTTTAGCTACAAAGAGCTCTCGGGCAACCCCGCCAACCTGAGTGGCGCCCAGCACTGCCGCAGCGAAGTCTATTTGCCCGCGCGTGGCTGGGTGGCCATGGACCCGGCCGATGTGGCCAAGGTCATGCGCCAAGAAACACCCACTTGGATCAAAGAGCTCCATCACCCTGTGGTCCAACCCGTTTATGCCTCCCTCTTTGGGGGATGGGAGGGCAACTGGTTGGGCTACAACACCACCCACGATGTGGTGCTACCGGGCAGCCGTGAAAAAAGCGCCTTGCCGTTTTTGATGTACCCCGTTGCTGAAAACGAGTTGGGGCGTTTGGACTCGTATGCGCCGGACAAATTCAAATACAACATCACCGCTCGAGAAATGCTCAGCTGAGTGAGTGCGCTGAGGGGCTGAGTTGACAAGGTGCAGTCGTGCACCTTGAGGCAGGCTGTGTTGGAGTTTGGCGGGCAGTTGGCCCGGAGGCTTCAATGCACAAGGGCACAAGGGCACTAGGACACCGGGGCACAAGTGATCAACGGCCCAGGATCCAAGGCCCCAACCCAGAGCCAGAGCGCAGGCCTGGGTGGTCTCCCCGGCAGGAATCGAACCTGCATTTCAGCCTTAGGAGGGCCGCGTTCTATCCATTGAACTACGAAGAGGGGATCGGGCCCATCGAGGCAACATTGAGCACCTAGAGCACCTAGAGCACAAAGGGGACTCTCGTGCACGAGGTCCAAGCAGTGGGCACTGCGCACTGGGCAGTGTGCGTATGGGGTCTGACTCGAACCTTTGGCGGTATTCTAAGCGCTCAACGGTTGAGTTCACGCATGGCTTGCTCCAGGCCACTCAAGGTGAGGGCGAACATGCGTTTGGACATCAATTGGGAGACCAAATCGATGCTTTGGCGGTAGCCCCAAACCCCCTGGGGCTCGGGGTTGATCCAAACCGATTTGGGGAAAGCCTGGGTGAGCCGAGACAGCCACACCGCGCCAGCCTCTTCGTTGTTGTACTCGACACTGCCCCCGGGCTGCACAATCTCATAGGGGCTCATGGTGGCGTCGCCCACAAAAATGAGTTTGTAGTCTTTGTTGTATTTGCGGATCACGTCCCAAGTGGGGTGCTTTTCGGCAAAACGGCGACGGTTGCTTTTCCACAAATAGTCGTACACGCAGTTGTGAAAATAATAAAACTCCAAGTGTTTGAGCTCAGCGCTCACTGCTGAAAACAGTTCGGAGACACGCTGCACATGGTCGTCCATGGAGCCCCCCACATCCATCAAGAGCAGCACCTTGACTTGGTTGTGTTTTTCGGGAACCATCTTGATGTCCAAAAACCCCGCGTTGGCCGCGGTGCTGTGGATGGTGTCCTCCAAATCAAGCTCCAAGGCTTGGCCCTCGCGGGCAAATCGGCGCAGCCGCCGCACCGCCATTTTGATGTTTCGAGTGCCCAGGGCCTGCCCGTCGTCATAGTCTTGGTAGGCGCGCTGCTCCCAAACTTTGAGCGCGCGCCGCTGCCCTCGGTCCCCCCCGATGCGAACGCCTTGGGGGTTAAAGCCCGAGTGGCCAAACGGGGAGGTGCCGCCTGTGCCGATCCATTTGCTGCCGCCGTCGTGTCGCTCTTGCTGCTCCAAGAGCCGCTGCTGCAGCGTTTTCATGAGCTCGTCCCAGTCCATCGCCTTGGCACGGGCTTTGTCCTCGGGGCTCAGGATGCGCTCGATGGCGTCTTTGAGCCAATGCATGGGCATGTCTGGGCGGGTGTCGGTGAGGAGCTCAACGCCTTTGAAATAGGCTTGAAAGGCGCGGTCAAATTTGTCGAAATGGCGCTCGTCTTTGATGAGCGTCATGCGCGTGAGAAAGTAAAAGTCCTCCATGCTGAGCGCCGCTTGTGCAGGCGGCTCACCTTCAAGAGCGAGTGCGTTCGGTCCAATGAGCCCCATCTTCAAGGCCTCGAGCAGGGTCAACAGCTCCTTGACCGACACCGGCAGTCCAGCTGCTCGCAGGGTGTAGAAAAAATCAATGAGCATCGTCGCTCTCGGGCGGGGATGCATGCCGTCCTCGCCACACCCTGGCCGCTTGCAGCCCCATGCCGCCGCCCAGGCCAATCAAGCAAATCGCCACCATCGCGCGCAGGCTGTAGCCGGGCTCAAAAAGATCGAGACCGGCGAGCTGTCCGAGTCCCCACCCAAGGGCTGAGCCGACCAAAAAGCCAAGGGCGTCGCTGAGCCCTTGGCGCAGCAGTTCGAGGGCGGTGGGTGGCATGGTGGGGTCTCGCTTGAGGGGTGGGGAGGGGTTGAACCTGGGTGGGTGGCAGCTCAGCGGTGTTGGCTTTGCATGCGCAAGAGCTTTTCAAAGAGCGTGATGTCTTGCTCGTTTTTCAGCAAAGCCCCCAAGAGTGGGGGCAGCATGACTTCATCGTCCTGGGATTGGAGCGCCGACAAGGGAATGTCCTCGGCCACCAAGAGCTTGATCCAGTCAAGCAGCTCGCTGGTGCTGGGCTTTTTCTTCAAGCCAGGTAAGTTTCTCACATCGTAAAAGGCCTTGAGTGCTGCGCGCAGCAGCTCTTCTTTGAGGCCTGGAAAGTGCACATCCACAATTTTGCCCATGGTCGCGGGCTCGGGAAACTGGATGTAGTGGAAAAAACAGCGCCGCAAAAAGGCGTCGGGCAGCTCTTTTTCATTGTTGGAGGTGATGAACACCAAGGGTCGGGTGGTGGCCTTCACCAGCTCTTTGGTCTCGTAGCAAAAGAACTCCATGCGGTCGAGCTCGCGCAGCAAATCGTTGGGAAACTCGATGTCGGCTTTGTCGATCTCGTCGATCAACAAGGCCACGGGCTCTTGGGCCGTGAAGGCGCGCCACAACACGCCTTTGGAGATGTAGTTGTGGATGTCTTTGACGCGCTCGTCACCGAGTTGAGAGTCGCGCAGTCGCGACACCGCATCGTATTCGTATAGTCCTTGCTGCGCCTTGGTGGTGGACTTGATGTGCCACTCCAGCAGGGGCAGCCCCAGCGCTTTGCTCACCTCTTCGGCCAGCATGGTTTTGCCCGTTCCCGGTTCACCCTTGATCAAGAGGGGTCTTTTGAGGGTGCTCGCGGCATTGACCGCCAGCATCAAATCAGGGGTGGCGACGTAATCGCTGGAGCCGAGAAATTTCATGTTGAAAGTGAACTTAGGGGTAACGGTGGGGAGTGCCTGGACCCTCAGGTGCTCGATGGCCTATATAATAGTGGAATCTTTGAATGATTCGCACCTGGATTGACGACCTAAAATGACCAAGCTCCTCTCTTTACTGCTAATTTCTGCATTGACCTTCGCCACTGTCGCCCGCGCCGATGAGCTCAAGGGTGACGCTCAGGCGGGTTCCAAAAAAATCGCCATGTGCATCGGCTGCCACGGCATCTCGGGCTACCAAGCGAGCTTTCCGGTGGTCTACAAGGTGCCCAAGATCGCGGGCCAAACCGCCAGCTACATCACCACGGCGTTGAATGAGTATAAAAAAGGCGAGCGCCGTCACCCCTCCATGCGCGCGATCTCTAAAAGTCTGAGCGACCAAGACATGGCCGACATTTCCGCTTACTACCAAGACTTGGGTCGCAGTGAAGCTTCTGCCATGCCAGCCAAAGCCACAGAGCCCGAGGGCGAAGCCGCTGCGCTCGTGCAAAAAGGCGCTTGCACGTCTTGCCACGGTGCCAATTTGAGCATGCCCATTGGTCCGAACTACCCCAAAATTGCGGGTCAGTATGCCGACTACGTGTTGGTGGCGCTGCGCTCCTACAAAGCCGACAGCCAAACCGTTTGGGGTCGCAACAACGCCATCATGGCGGGTGTGGCCAAGCAGTACAGCACCGACGAGTTGGCGATCTTGGCGAAGTACGTGGCCGCTCAACAAAGTGAGTTGCAAACGGTTCCCCAAAACAAATTCAAATTCTGGGCCACCAATTAAGGCCGGGTTGAGGGCCTCGACACGAGTTGCCAACAGGCACCAACTGGCATTGACAGGGTCTACCCAGTACCAACAGCCTTGATCAGCGACCGCTTACCGCCTTCGGGCGGTATTTTTTTGGGTGTGAGTCTTTGAGCGCTTGAGCGCCCTGCAACTCAGTTGGAGGCTTTCATCCTCACGCATTCCAAATAGCGGTGAGGATCGGGCGCAAGGCCGCTTCGCTGGCTCTCCCAAATCATGGTCCCCAAGCACTCCATGACCGCATGGTGGGCCTCATGGCGAGAGCCCAACCGCTCGCTCAGCAGCTCCACCGCTGAGCGGATGCCCCGCGGCTGATCGATCGAGCACTGCTCTTCGATACTCAGGTGCATGGATAGGTGTAAGAACGGATTCTCTGTGCCGCCATCTACAGGATAATCAAGCTCCAGGGCACGGTCCACATCACTCAATTCCTCCAAGTACTCGGGGTGTTCACTCACCCAAGGCGCTGCCACTTGCTCGATGGTCTCCAAGGGCTCGTGGGTGTGTAATTTTTCACTGACTCGGCAAAAGAAGCGCCGAACATCGTGTTGATTGGGTGTTAACATGGGTCGATGGCGTGTGGCAGGGGTCAGTCGCTCGCAGCCCGAGCAGCCACCTGGTGGTTTGGGTAAGATCAGGAGCTGGCTGGGGGTGGACTTGCGGGTCAAGGCCAAGCGCTCAGAGGCTCGTGCTATTTAAAAAAATTGAAAACGTTTTCACATGATCAACAAGATTGCAGATTCTATCGCCCAAGCGCTTCTTGGCACCCAAGACGGCTCGACCGTTTTGATCGGGGGGTTTGGCACCGCGGGCATTCCCAGTGAGCTCATCGAGGGCTTGATTGAGCAAGGGGCCCGGGAGTTGACGGTGGTCAACAACAACGCGGGCAATGGCGACCACGGCATGGCCGCTTTGCTCAAGGCGGGTCGGGTGAAAAAGATCATTTGCAGCTTTCCAAGGCAAGCCGATTCATACGTCTTTGATAGCCTCTACCAAAGCGGTCAAATTGAGCTCGAACTCGTGCCCCAAGGCAATTTGGCCGAGAGAATTCGTGCCGCTGGCGCTGGTATTGGTGGGTTTTTTAGCCCCACGGGTTATGGCACCGATTTGGCCAAAACCGCCACGGGAGAGCCCAAGGAGACCCGTTTGATCAACGGTCGGCATTATGTCTTTGAGTTGCCCATCCATGCCGACTTGGCCCTCATCAAAGCGGAGAGGGGCGACCGTTGGGGCAATTTGGTGTACCGCAAAGCGGCCCGCAATTTTGGGCCCGTCATGGCCATGGCTGCCAAAAAAACCGTGGCCACTGTGCACGAGGTGGTCAAGCTGGGCGAGTTGGATCCAGAAAGCATCGTGACGCCGGGTATTTTTGTTCATCAAGTGGTGCGCATTGAACGCGTGGCCACGGTCGCCGGAGGGATCAAGTCATGAGCGTGATCAAACGAGACAAACAAGCCCTGGCTCGCCGTGTGGCGCAAGATATCCACGAGGGCATGACCGTCAACCTGGGGATAGGCATGCCGACCTTGGTGGCCAATTTCATTGCCCCTGAGCTTGAGGTGCTGCTGCACAGCGAAAACGGAATTTTGGGCATGGGCGCGGCCCCCCCCGCCGGTGAGGAAGACTATGACTTGATCAATGCCGGCAAGCAGCCCGTGACCTTAAAGCCAGGGGGCGCTTTTTTCCACCACGCCGACAGTTTCGCCATGATGCGAGGCGGCCACCTGGACATCTGTGTCTTGGGGGCGTTTCAGGTGAGTGTGCACGGGGACTTGGCCAATTGGCACACCGGTGAGGCCGGCGCCATCCCCGCCGTGGGAGGGGCCATGGATTTGGCCATTGGGGCCAAGGAGACTTGGGTCATGATGGACCTCATGACCAAGGCGGGTGTGAGCAAGATCGTGTCCGCGTGCACCTACCCCTTGACCGGCATTGCCTGCGTCAAGCGGGTCTACACCGATTTGGGCACCTTTGAGTGCAGCCCCAAGGGTCTGCGGCTCATTGACTGCGTGGACGGCTTGGATGCCGTGAGTTTGGCGCAGATGATGGGTGTGACCTTTGCCACTTGAGCGCACCGACTGGGCCAATCCTGTGGGGCCATGCCGAGAGCCCCCGACCCCCCCCCTGTTTTTTTAAATCGAAGGACCTGAGATGAAAGACGCTTTTATTTGTGATGCGATCAGAACCCCCATCGGCCGCTACGGCGGGGCTTTGAGTGGTGTGCGCACCGATGACTTGGGTGCCATTCCTCTTCGCGCTTTGATGCAAAGAAACGCCAAGGTGGATTGGGAGCGGCTCAGTGATGTGATTTTTGGTTGCGCCAACCAAGCCGGTGAAGACAATCGCAACGTCGCGCACATGGCCAGTTTATTGGCCGGCTTGCCTTACCAGGTGCCTGGGGCGACGATCAACCGCTTGTGCGGCTCGGGGCTGGATGCGGTGGGCACGGCGGCACGGGCGATCAAAACCGGTGAGTGTGATCTCATGATCGCTGGCGGGGTGGAGAGCATGAGCCGAGCCCCCTTTGTGATGCCCAAAGCCCACTCGGCATTCAGTCGCACCAATGCGGTCTATGACACCACCATTGGTTGGCGTTTTGTCAACGAGGCGATGAAGAAAATGTACGGTGTTGACGCGATGCCCGAAACGGCCGAGAACGTGGCCCAAGACTACAAGATTGATCGCCTGTCCCAAGACAAGATGGCGCTGGCGAGTCAAACCCGGGCGGTGGCGGCGCAAAAGGCGGGCTTTTTTGATGCCGAGATCGTGAGCGTGACCTTGCCCCAGAAAAAAGGCGACCCCATCATTTTTGCCCAAGACGAACACCCGCGTGCCACCAGTCTGGAGAGTTTGGCCAAGCTCAAGGGCGTGGTGAGCCCAGAGGGCAGTGTCACGGCGGGCAATGCGAGTGGGATCAACGACGGATCGTGCGCCTTGTTGCTCGCGAGCCATGACGCGGCCGTTCGCGAGAGTTTGACCCCGCGCGCTCGCATTGTCGGCATGGCCACGGCTGGCGTGCCGCCTCGCATCATGGGCATGGGGCCCGCCCCCGCGACCTTGAAGGTCTTGGCCCAAACGGGTTTGACCTTGGCGCAAATGGATGTGATTGAGCTCAACGAAGCCTTTGCCGCGCAAGGCCTGGCTGTGCTCAGAACGCTCGGACTTCAAGACGATGACCCGCGCGTGAACCCCAACGGCGGCGCCATTGCGTTGGGCCACCCCTTGGGGGCGAGTGGGGCCAGACTCGTGACGACCGCGGTCAACCAATTGCAAAGAACCCAAGGGCGCTGCCTGCGATTTTTTGGTCTCCGCCTGGGTACCCGGCCTTGGTGGAGCCGGAGCTTTTGGCG
>CAISQQ010000280.1 GCA_903887655.1 uncultured Burkholderiales bacterium | reverse complement strand
TCCGAATCGGTCAAAACGATGGTTCGTACCATGATGAATGTGTGTTGAAGTGGGGCCCAAGCCGTTGTCTGCAACTTGCCGGCAAAGTACATAAAAAGAAATTCAATTATCCCCAACTCCCAGCGTTACAGGGCTAAGCGTAAGCCCTAGGTTGGTGCCGCTGATGCGCTTGCTCATCATGAAGCGATCCCCGCCAGGGTGGCGATTCAAATCGAGATGTTTCCCCGCAAAGTGCCTGCAGTCATGGCGATCTCGCCCGTCGATGGGGGTTAGGCCTCTATTAAAAAGTATGGAATTTCTGTAATATGTGCCAGTCGATTTGACGTGGCACTCAAAGCTCCAATTTTCTTGATCTTGGTGCAAGAGTATCCAACGTCTCGGGGGCTTGGCCCAGCAAAAACCTCTTGATCTCTCTTTTTTGGGGTCATCAATTTTTATCAACAAGGAACGCTGTGAAAATTCTTTTTTTTAATGACTTTCGTTTGGGTATTTTGAAAGACGACCATGTTGTCGACGTGACCGATGTGGTCAAGGACATTCCCCATGTTGGGCCTGGTGACTTGATCAACGGTTTGATTGAGCATTTTGAGAGCTATCGCTCTAAAATTCAAGCCAAAGTCGATCAAGAAAAAGGCGTACCTTACAGCAGTGTTCGCATTCGTCCGCCGTTGCCCAAACCCACCAATATTGACTGCATGGCAGTCAATTACATGGAAGATGGCACCAAAACGGAAGCTGCACCCATCAACGCTTTCCACAAGTCACCCACCGCAATCATCGGGCCAGGTGACTCCATGGTGCTGCCAGACATGCCTGCGAGTGTTTTTGAAGGTGAGGCTGAGTTGGCGTTGGTCATCGGTAAGCACGCGAGCAATGTGAAAGCAGCCGATGCCATGCCCTACATTTTTGGTTATGTGAACTTCATCGATGGCTCGGCTCGTGGCGTCAAGCCCGATACCAATGTGTTTTATCAAATGAAGTCGCGTGCCACTTTCGCGCCCATTGGACCTTACATTGTGACAGCGGATGAGGTGAAAGACCCCATGCAGCTCAAAGTCCAATTGTGGGTCAATGGCCGATTGACTCAAAACTTCAACACCAATGACATGGCCCACAACATTCCCCGTTGCATTGAGTGGGTGAGCCATATCCACGATCTCGTACCAGGGGATATTTTGGCCACGGGCACCAACCACCGCGGTCTATCATCCTTCCAAGGTGGCGATAAAATTGAGTTGGAAGTGGAAGGCATGGGTCGTTTGGCGATCAATGTCAAGGACGACCTCAACCGCACCTGGGTGCGAGAGACTCGCCTTGAAAGAGAGCAAATGGGTTTGCCCGTGATCGCCAACCAACTCACTGGCAAATACGCGCCTCACTGAGTAAGCCTTTGTCAATCCATGCTGGCGATTTTTTGAGGCTTCAAAAGATCGCCACATCAAGTGCAAAGGCGAGTGCAGAGGTGCACACTCTCGTCAAGTGCGAGCGCTTGAGAAGGATCCTTGATCCTCGAACAGTGGATGGCAAGACAAAGAGTCTTCGCCTTTCAAAAGACACCAGGGCTTGGGTGCGCACAGTCTAAAAGTCGGTGGCTCGTGGGCGGACTTTTTGTCTTTAAGTATTGTTCAATGGTATTTTTGGCACTCCATGGATGAGTGGGCCCGCTCCAGACGGCCGCATCCCAGATGGCCAGACCGGTGGGTGTGCGCGCGAGAAGTAAAACTGCGGGCTCGAGTTTGGCAAACGTGACCTCCGCCCAAAACCATTCGCCATCCCGGGCCAGTTGAACCAACTGGGCGCTTTCGGAGTCAGGCGGGCTGTATTGCTGCACGGCTTGGAGTGCGTTTTCATAGTCCTGGCTTTTGGGTGCCACAGAGTCAATGCGCTTACAGCGGGAGGTGGTCAGGTTGAGCCACTCTGTCGCCTTCTCGTGTCCATACCCGAGCAGATCAACATAGACGGAATCGATCAAAAAGATGGTCTTGCCATCCACCGTTTGGGTCTCGAGATGAGAGGCTGCGATCAGCGTCACGCTCAAGAGCAGTGTCAAAGCGGCTGTGGATTTTTTCATAAAAACAGGGGTCAATACCCTTGGAATTGAACGATTCAATGGTAGCGGGTGATCTCATTGAGCCATCCAAGACGACGGTTGCTCAAGAGGCGGTGCAGAGCACGCTATGGCCTGGAGTAAGATGGTACTTGAATTATGGAATGACTTGAGCACGGTCAAAAAATCATGAAGCCATTGGATCCATCATTGTTTCGCGACCAACTCGAGGGTCAAGCGTTGGGGTTGTTTGTGTTGAGCAACGGCTCGGGACTACAAGTGGCAGTCTCCAATTATGGAGCGCGAATCCTGCAAATATTGACCCCAGACCGCTCGGGTCATCTTGACGATGTGGTGCTTGGTTATCAAAGCCTAGCCGATACGGTGGCGGCACGAAGCTCTGTGGGTGCTTTTATCGGGCGCTACGCCGGTCGCATTGGGGGCGCGCAGTTGAGTCTAAATGGACAGCGCCATCGGTTGTCAGCCAATGATGGGCTGCATTGCTTGCACGGGGGAGCCCAGGGGCTGCGCTTCAAGGCGTTTCGTGTGGAGACGGTTGAGCGCGATCGCTTGGTCTTGGCTTACCGTTTTGACCACGGTGAAATGGGGTTCCCGGGTGCTTTGGATTTGAGCTTGGAGTACCGGCTTACCCAGCAGCCAGCGTTGGAGATCACTTACCGTGCCTGCGCCATTGATCAGCCATCCGTGGCGAGCTTTACCTCACATGCCTACTTCAACCTCAATGGCTGTGACTCAGGCAGCGCACTGGACCATGAGGTGATCATCGATGCAGACCATTACTTTGAAGTCGACGCGGCCTTGGTCGCAACAGGTCAACTGATTCCCACCCACAACACGGTCTATGATTTGAAGCACCGCAAACCATTGGCTGAGCACTTGGCGCACTTCAATGGCAAGGGATTTGATGATTGTTATTTGATCAATGGCCATGAGGCGGCAGCTGGCGGGGCAGGGGATTTGACACTCAAGCGTTGTGCCCAGGTTTTTGCACCCCGAATGGGTCGCGCCATGGAGGTGTGGTCCAGCGAGCCGGCGCTGCAGTTTTACACGGGACTCAACCCCGATGCGCACATTGGACACGGCTGGGGAAAGTCGGGTCGGTTCTATCAGCAGCAAGAAGGGCTGTGTTTTGAGCCCCAGGCCTACCCCAATGCGCCGAACTGTCCCGCATTCCCCTTGCCGCTTTATCAACCAGGCATCGTGAAATGCGGCAAAATGTCATACGTTTTTAAAACCTTTTAATCGATCATCATCGACGATGTGATTTTAAGTCTTCAAGGCCTTGGGATCGAGCGCGTCCGTTTGTGGACGGCTCGAATGTTGAAATTCACAAGGGTTCTTGGGGAACGATCTCTGGGTACCAGCGCAGCTCGGAGGCATCGTAGTGCAAGATGACGTTTTGGTCGCGCAATGCATAGGCCTCAAAGATTCCAGGGTGCACCAAATGCAAAGGACTGGACACTTTGTAGTCAACCAGCGGACCCAAAAGATGGGCTGCATCACGCCGGGCAAAGACCAAGGTGTTGCAGCGGTACCAAGGCTGAATGAGTGGATCGTCCCAAAAGAGAGATCGAAAATCATAGCAGTCAAAGTCATGCTCTAGAAATAAGGCGTGCCAATACGCCGGCGCTTGTTCATTGAGGTGGTACATCCCGCCTTGTCCAGGAATCGCTGCAGAAAATAAGACCAGACTGGCTGCTTGGCACAAAGAGCTCACCAGTGCGGGGGCGGATGCGGCGGGGAGATGTTCGGCGACTTCCAAACACAGGGCCATGTCGAAACGCTCTTGCAAATGCACGGGTTGAGACAAGTCAACGTATTGAACAGGAACGAGTGGGGCTTCGTTGTCTAAGGCATGGGTGTCTAGGCCCAGAACCCGAGAGGCCCCATGGCTCAAGGCCATTTCAAGCCAAGTGCCTCGGCCGCACCCAAAATCCACCACAGTTTTGCCTTGGAGGCTTAAATGGGACAAGACTTGATGGGCCGAGGTTTTCACCCAAGGCGCATAGTCGGTCATCACGGCTTGGAGTTTTTGGTAGTTTTCAGCGTGACTCATAAGGCCTTGTGTGTGGTGGGGAGAGGCGTTTTGAGCTTTTGTTGGAGAGGCAACCCTGGTTCACGCCAACATGCGGCCCAATTTTTTTGATGTTAACCCGATGCTGTTGCTTAAGCGGCGTGGTCCTGTTTTGAGCTTCAAAAGGTGGGGGTTATGGGGGGGAGGCTTTCGTGCGGAGTGGTCAAGGGGGGGCGAGAAGAGTGACCCTGATTAAATGGCCCGCCTGAGGGCTTCGAACATCCATTGTGCTGCGGGCGTGAGCGGCAGTCCAGGCCTTTGGATGCAAACAATGGAAGGGGCGGGCAAGGTCTCGCGGATGGCAATGACTTGAAGGGCGTCTTTGGTGAGGTGGAAATCATTCCACTGCACAGGCAGCAAGGCAATCAAGTCGGTGCAGGTGAGGGCAACCATCAAGCTGAGCGCCGAGTTGGCTTGAAACATCAATTGCGGTGGCGGCAAGTGGTGTTGGGCAAAGAGTTCAATGAGGTCGTTCTCGGCGTTAAAGCTCACCGAGGTGCTGGCCCATTGTGCGTCTTTGAGATCCGTGATGCTTTTGGCATGCGTCAATGGGTGGTCCTTTCGCGCAACCACAGTCCGGGTATTTTGGGCAAGCTCCGTGCTGATTAAGCCGCTTTCAATGGCTTCTTCGGGTGCGGCACCCAGGTAAAAGTCGATGCTCCCCTCTCTGAGTCCGGGCTCAATGGCAGGGTAAAGTCCTTCGATGATTTTGAGCTTGATTTGTGGAAATTTTTCTCTGAATTGAGGCAAAACTTGCGGCAACATGCCCACGTGGGGCATGATGGACAGACCCATCACCACGGTGCCGGTCATTTTTCCGGTGTGTTGTTCCAATTCTTCTCGGGCGTGTCTCAATTCGTGAACCACCAAGCTTGCGCGTTGGTAAAAAAGCTTGCCCGCCGGTGTGAGAACCATGCCTCTGGCTTCTCGCTCGAACAGACTGGTGCCCAGGTCTTGTTCTAGCAATCGAATGCTTCTGGTCAAAGCCGGCTGGGCTTGACCCAAGTGCCTGGCGGCTGCACGCAAACTTCCGCGCTCGACGATGGCCAAGAGGTCTCTGAGTTGGTTGAGTTTCATCGGTCAGAATTTCCTTCACCCGGTACAGATGGACTTTGTCCAAGCGCTGTTGTCGGGATAAGCCTCAAGAGATAACAAAAAAGTATCGATGGCGATATTTTGCCATCTTTTTTGTATCCCCGCTTCACGTTACAGTCGACACTCCCAAAGCGAGCGCTGGCGAGTCGGATAAAGCGGGCTTCACCCATCGACATCGCCAGATCATGACACAACAACGAAGGACATTTCAGCCATGACAGAACGAAAAAAAGCATTGGTCACCGGTGGTGCGACGGGCATTGGTAAAAGTGCTGTACTGGCTTTGGCCAAGGCGGGCTATGACGTCGCGATCAATTACGCGTCGAGTCAAGCCGCTGCACAAGAGACCGCTTCGCAAGCCCAGGCCTTGGGTGCCAAGACCTTGCTCGTGCAATGCGATGTGAGCAACGACGCTGCGGTTAGGGCCATGTTGGATCAAGTCGGTGCCGCATTTGGTCACCTCGATGCTTTGGTCTCCAACGCGGGCACTACCGCCACTTGGAAGGTCAAGGACTTGGAGAGTTTGGACATGGATGAATGGGATCGTACCTTTGCCGTGAACGTCAAGGGCATGTTCCAAGTGGTGCGTGCCTCGGTGCCTTGGCTTAAAAAAGGCACCAACCCCAGTGTTGTCAACACGGCCAGCATCGTGGGCCTGAGACCTGGGCCCCAACCCTTGCCCTACGCCGCCAGTAAAGCTGCTGTGGTCAATCTCACCAAAACCTTGGCATGGAATTTGGGCCCCGACATTCGAGTCAATGCGGTGGCGCCGGGTTGGATGGAGGGCGACTGGATGCAAAGAATGCTGGGTGACAAGTATGACGATTTGATGGGCAAGCGCGGCAAACTGACCCCGCTCAAGCGTTGCGTCACCGCGGACGATGTGGCGCAGACCATGATGTCTCTCATTGAAGGCAACCGTTTTGTCACCGGTGAGGTGATCGTGATCGATGGTGGGTTTACCGCTTCGACTTGATAGCCCCGAGTGGTTCATGGCGGGGTGCACTTTGATTTGAAAGCAAGCGGCCCCGGAGTTTCAACCTTTTTTTGTGAGTTCACCATGCTCAACGGCTTTGTCCCCTTTCCCGATGATTTCATCCAACGCTACCGCGAGCGCGGCTATTGGCAAGACCGGTCGCTGTGCGACGAATTCAACACCGTTTATGAGCGGTTTGCCGATCGAGTGGCCTTGGTTGATGGCGATCGGGCCTACACCTACGCAGATATTGATCGCATCACGACCAATTTGGCTTTGAATTTGTTGGAAATGGGCTTGAAGCCCTTGGACCGCGTGGTGCCCACGCTGCCCAATGTGCACGAGTTTGTGCTGCTTTACTTTGCGTTGCAAAAAATTGGGGCCATCCCAATCGCGGCCCTGGTGACTCACCGCTTTGCAGAAATCAATCAATTTGTTGAGCTCGCTCAAGCCTCCATGTGCGTCTACCCCGAGCGGTCTGGAGACTTTGAGTTCTCGCCCATCATGGACCGCGTGCAAGAGTTGCATCCGTCGTTGAAGTTCAAGGTCGTCTTGGGGCAGGCCAAGCCCGGTGAATATTCATTGACAGACTTGATCAACAAGCCCGCAACATTCCCCTTGCAGGCTTTGACGAGTATTCACATTGATCCCTTGGATCCCTGTATTTTTCAGCTCTCGGGTGGCACCACCGGTATCCCGAAGTTGATTCCTCGCACCAACAACGACTATGCCTACAACTCCAAAGTGGCCGCCGAGGTGTGTGAGGTCAACAAAGACTCGGTCCTATTGTTGGTTTTGCCCATTGCGCACAATTTGCCACTCGCTTGCCCTGGTATTCAAGGCTTCATGTTCAATGGCGGAAAAGTGGTGGTGCATCACAATACCCGACCGGCTGAAATGTTCGCCTTGATTCAAAAACACAAGGTCACGCATTTGAAGGTGGTGCCAGCTCTATTGATTCGGTTGATCAACGACCCCAGCGTGACGCAGTTCGATTTATCGAGCCTGAAGTTCATCCAAAGTGGTGGACAACGCATGCAGCCTGAAGTGAGGCTCAAAACCAAGTCCTTGATCCCGGGTGTGTTCGTGCAAGAGAACTTTGGCATGTCGGAGGGGACTTTGATGTTTGTGCGCTCGAGCGACCCGGATGAGGTGGTGATGAACACCTGTGGTCGCCCGGTCTGCGAAGACGACGAGGTCATGCTGCTTGACGAAGACGACAACATTGTGCCCATGGGACAGGTGGGCGAGCTCACCGTGCGCGGGCCCTACACCCTCAGAGGCTATTACGGCGTGCCCGAGTACAACGCCAAGCAGTTCACCGTGGATGGGTTTTACCGCTCGGGTGACTTGATGCGCCAGCACCCCTCGGGCAACTATGTGGTCGAGGGGCGAAAGAAAGATTTGATCAACCGTGGCGGCGAAAAAATCAGTGCTGAAGAAGTGGAGAACTTGATTCTCATGCACCCGAGTGTTCAAAATGTGGCTTGTGTCCCCATGCCTGACGCCAACATGGGTGAAAAAATGTGTGCTTTTGTGATTTTGAAAACCAACACCACCTTGACCCTCAAAGAGCTGGTGGATTTTTTGCTCACCAAAGAAATTGCCAAATTCAAGCTGCCCGAGCGTTTGGAGGCGCTGAGCGACTTTCCGGTCTCCACGTTCGGGAAAGTTTCCAAAAAAGCCCTGGGCGAATGGATCACCCAAAAAATGCAAGGCGAGGTTTAAGCCCCTTGAATTGACCCGATAGTTGCCCCGATCGTTGCCCCTGAGGTCGCTTGAGAGTACATCTCTCATGTCGGCCTCAGTCCATTCACCTTCAATCTCAAAGAGCTCACATCATGCGAATCATTGACCTGCACTGTTACCCCGGAACCCAAACTTGGATTGACTCACAAGGCCCTTACCCGGCGGAGCTCGCGCGCGACTGGAAGCGCGACTGGGTGGCCAAAGACGAAGCGGGCGTGGTGGAGGAGTTCACCCACGCCGGTGTTGAGGCGTGCTTGGTGGCGCTTGACTTGGAGACAACGGTTGCCGCACCGCCATGCACCAACGAATATGTTCACGGTATGTGGAAACGCCACCCTGAGCGCATCATCCAGTGCTGGGGTGCTGTCGAGCCCGCCAAGGGTGAGATCGCCATTCAACAAGCCAAAAAAGCAGTCAATGAGTTGGGTTTCATTGGTTTTCACTTTCATCCCATCATGCAGCATTTTGCCGTCAACGATCGGCGCCATTATGATTTGTTTGAAGTCATCAATGGTCTGGGTGCAGCCGTCATGATTGACGTGGGCACGACCGGCATGGGTGCGGGTATGCCTGGGGGCAACGGTGCGCGCGTGCGACACGCTCACCCTTCCCACATCGATGACTTGGCAGCAGATTTTCCGAATCTCAAAATCATCATGGCACACCCAGGGTGGCCTTGGGTGGAGGAGACCACCGCTGTGGCCTTGCACAAGGGCAATGTGTATTGGGAGATGTCAGGTTGGGCGCCCAAATATTTTCCTGGCAACTTGAAGGTCGACATCCGAGGCCGCCTACAAGACAAAATCATGTTTGGCAGCGACTATCCGAGCTTGCCCTATGAGCGCATTCTTAAAGAGTGGGCCGAACTGGGCTACAAAGAAGAGGTGATGGACAAGATCATGCACGGCAACGCCGAACGCGTCTTGGGCCTTTGATGCACTCATGGGTGCGAGCGATTTTTTTTGCTTGAATTGAATCAATTTGAATGGGCCCAGTCATGAATGATCACACTCCCTCAGTCGCATCGTCCGGTGCTGCGACGGTGGCTTTTGACCCGTCGAGTGCCACGGATCCAGATGCCCCGATTTTGTTCCAGCGCCAAGGCAGTGTGGCGGTACTGACCTTGAATCGGCCGCAAACCCGCAATGCCTTGAGTGGGGAAGAGATGTTTGGTGCGTTTGAGCGCATCTTTGCCTACCTCAACACCGAGATGAGCATTCGTTGTGCGATTTTGACGGGCTCGGGCAGTGCCTTTTGCTCGGGCGGCAATGTCGCTCAAATGCGCGACCGTGAGGGAATGTTTGCCGGCAATCCTGAGGACATCGCACAGAACTACAAAGCGGGCATTCAAAGAATTCCGCGGGCTTTTGAAAAACTTCAACTCCCCATCATTGCTGCGGTGAATGGCCCAGCCATTGGTGCGGGCAATGATTTGGCCTGCATGTGTGACATCCGCTTGGCTTCTTCGCGAGCCGTGTTTGCAGAGAGTTTTGTCAAGGTGGGCATCATCCCAGGAGACGGTGGGTGTTGGCTTTTGCCCCGAACGATTGGCTACGCCAGAGCCGCCCAAATGGCCTTGACAGGAGAAAGCATTGATGC
>CAISQQ010000279.1 GCA_903887655.1 uncultured Burkholderiales bacterium | reverse complement strand
GTGCTGAATGGCGAAGATCCCGCCTCCTTGGCGACGCTCTCGCCAGCCAAACGGATTGCGAGTTTGCGTGAAGCTGCTCTAAAAAGACCCTTTTTAAAGACGGGCCTGTCCACTCCCCACCCGCCCTCCAGTCACCACCGCCCGGTGGTGGTGGGGTTTGGACCCTGCGGAATTTTTGCCGCCCTGATCTTGGCCCAGCTGGGCCTACAACCCATTGTGATCGAGCGCGGCAAAGCGGTGCGCGAGCGCACCAAGGACACCTGGGGGTTTTGGCGCAAAGGCCACTTCAACCCGCAAAGCAACGCGCAGTTTGGGGAAGGCGGGGCGGGCACGTTTTCCGACGGGAAGCTCTACTCCCAAATCAAAGACCCGCGCTTCTTGGGCCGCCAAGTCATGCGCGAGTTCGTCAAAGCTGGAGCGCCCGAGGAGATTTTGATGGTGGCCCACCCGCATATTGGCACCTTCAAATTGGTCAAGGTGGTGGAGAACTTGCGCGCTCAAATTGTGGCCTTGGGAGGCGAGGTTCGGTTTGAGCAGTGCTTGGACGCTTTGGAGCTCGAGACCGACACAAGAAGCGACAAGCGCCAAGTCAAAGGTCTGCGCATTCTGGACCTGAAAAGACGCAGCACCTACAGCTTGCCCACCGAGCACGTGGTGCTGGCTCTTGGTCACAGCGCCAGAGACACCTTTGTGCACTTGTACCAACAAGGGGTTGCGATGCACGCCAAGCCCTTCTCTTTGGGCTTTCGCATCGAGCACCCTCAGAGCATGATCGACCTCGCCCGCTGGGGCCGCCATGCCTCCCACCCCCTCTTGGGAGCGGCCGACTACAAACTCGTGCACCACGCCAAGAATGGTCGCGATGTCTATAGCTTTTGCATGTGCCCAGGTGGCACGGTGGTCGCGGCTGCGTCCGAGCCCCACCAAGTGGTCACGAATGGCATGAGCCAGTACTCCCGCGCCGAGCGCAACGCCAACGCCGCCATCGTGGTGGGCATCACCCCAGAGGACTTTGGGGTGAGCGCCGAAGAGCTTGAAAAGAGTTTAAGCCCGCAAACCTTGTCGTCACAGCTGCATGGCAAAGAAACTTTAACGAGTTCCTGGAGTCAAGACAGGGGCGTGCACCCTTTGAGTGGGCTCGTCATGCAAAGAGGTCTGGAGTCAAGCGCCTACCTGTTTGGCGGGCAAAACTACCACGCCCCAGCGCAATTGGTGGGGGACTTTTTAAAGCGCCAAGCGTCCACAACACTTGGTGAAGTCGAGCCCTCCTACCAACCGGGCGTGAACTTGACGGATTTGAACCAAACTTTGCCGTGCGTTTTGATTGACGCTCTGCACGAAGCCCTGCCCGTCTTTGGCCAAAAAATCAAAGGTTTTGACCGCGCCGATGCGCTCTTGACGGGGATCGAGACAAGAACCTCTTCACCGCTTCGAATGGACAGAGATGAGGGGCTTGAGAGCATCAACACCTCTGGACTCTATCCAGCCGGTGAAGGGGCCGGGTTTGCGGGGGGGATTTTGTCGGCCGGAGTAGACGGCATTAAAGTCGCCGAAGCCTTGGCGCAAAAAATACTCAACGCCTGAAAAGAAGTCGGCTTAAACTTTAGAAATTTCAATACTGGTAACGCATTGATAGAGTGTTATTTAATACGAAGGTTTAATCAACCTCCACCTTTATTGATCAAATCATTTAAAAAGGACAGGTCGGGAGAACTGTCATTTGTTTTCTCTTGATAACACTTGAGCAATAAGTCAGCGGCTAAATTAAGACGAAATTTTTCAAGGTTGTTTTCGGTATGTAAGCCGCTTGCATAACCTTTGAGCCAAGCCGCAACCGTAATGAGTTGAAGAGTTTCAACATCTTCACTTTTAACATCTCTTGACAATGATGGAATTTTAGACATTGATGACTCGATTATTAAAAAACCCCACCCCCTTGTGAGGGATGGGGTTTTGAGAGAGTACAAAAACCCTGGCCTTTAAGCCGGGACTTATCACTTAGGGCGATTAGACAACCAGAGTAACCAAACCGGCAGTAGAGACCGAGAAGTGGGCTGCAGTAACGCCAACCAATTGAACTATCTCGTATACGCCAAGATGAGTCGCATCATCACCGGCAGTCGTTTCGTATGCGAGATACGTATTGCCGCCGCTTGTGAAGATGTTTGCATCAAGTGCTGCAGAACCCGCGATTGTTGTACCAACTGTCAGCGCAGTGGTGCCCGCAATCGCAGTGTAAGTACCCGCTGCTAATTGGATTGTATCGCCTACATTGAGTCCTGTAATCACGTCAACACCAGAAGATGGAATTGCAACAATCAAACCCCCGGGTGCGGATTGAGATGCGCTATCACCAGCAGCTTGGTTGATCGTGACAACACCGGTGTGCGCGCCAAGCGTGATGGAGTCAGCACCAGCACCACCTGTGATGGCTTGGCTGATGGTAGAACCTGCAACGGTGACAATCTGATCAGCGTTCTTTGTACCGACCACAGAGGCTGATGTCTTAGCTGCCGTGATGTCCGCACCGAAGTTGCCCGTGATGCCCGACAAGTCAATGTTCTCGAAGCCTACTTGCACTGCAGCGTTAGCAGAACCGTTGTAAGTTGTGATCTGGTCAGTTGTTGAAGTTAAGTCAACCAGCAAACCACCCAAAATCAAGTTACCAGAAACCTTCAAAGTATCTGTACCCGCACCGCCATTGATTGCGTCACCGGTGTTTTTCATCAAGAAGGTGTCGGCACCTGCAGAACCTGTATAAGTTGCTGCAGAAGTACCGCTGCGACCAGCTTGAATGAATGAACCACCAGTTCCCATACCAGAAGCGTCGATCGAGTTCACGCTCGCGTTCAAAGCAGAAACGGTCAGAGCTTTATCACCAG
>CAISQQ010000278.1 GCA_903887655.1 uncultured Burkholderiales bacterium | reverse complement strand
GAATGTTGATACCTTCTTGGCTCAATGTTTGAAACATTTTGCTCGCAATGCCCACATGGCTTCGCATGCCGATTCCGACAATGGATACCTTGCACGTCTGAGTGTCACCCACCACCTCAGAGGCCCCAAGCTCGGGCAACACTTTGCTCTTCAAGATGTCGAGGGTTTTGGCGTAATCATTGCGGTGAACGGTGAAACTGAAATCGGTTTTCCCGTCTTTGCTGATGTTTTGAATGATCATGTCGACTTCAATATTGGCCTGTGCCACTGCGCCCAGTATTTGATAAGCGATTCCGGGCTTGTCGGGTACGCCCAGAACAGAAATTTTGGCTTCATCGCGGTTAAAGGCAATGCCTGAGACGATTGCTTGTTCCATTTTTTCATCCTCTTCAAAGCTGATCAATGTGCCCGAGCGGGCCTCTTCTTCCAAATCGATATCCCAATCTGTAAAACTCGATAAAACACGAAGTGGGACCTTGTACTTGCCCGCGAACTCGACCGAACGAATTTGAAGCACCTTGCTGCCCATGGATGCCATCTCCAGCATCTCTTCAAAACTCACGGTCGTGAGTCGCTTGGCCAAGGGTACGACCCTGGGGTCGGTGGTGTAGACGCCATCAACATCGGTGTAAATCAAACACTCTTTGGCCTTCAAGGCCGCCGCCACTGCAACCGCCGACGTGTCCGAACCGCCACGACCCAGGGTCGTGATGTTGCCCATCTCATCCACCCCTTGAAATCCCGTGATGATGACCACCCGGCCTTGATTCAAATCCGCCATCACCCTTTTGTCATCAATGGATTCAATGCGAGCTTTGGTGAAAGCGCTATTGGTTTTGATCGGCACTTGCCAACCCGCATAGCTGATGGCGTCAATGCCTTGGGCTTGTAGAGCAATGGCCAAAAGGGCTGACGACGCCTGCTCGCCTGTTGAGGCCAACATATCGAGCTCTCGGTGATAGGCGTCGCTGATGAGGTTGGGGGCCAACTCCTTGGCCAGGCCAAGGAGTCGATTGGTCTCGCCGCTCATGGCAGACGGTACCACCACCATTTGGTGTCCGGCACGGTGCCACTTGGCCACGCGCTTGGCCACATTGCTGATTCTCTCTGGACTTCCCATGGAAGTTCCGCCATATTTATGTACGATCAATGCCATTTTGCATCTCACTGGGTCTAAAGCAAACCGTCTATTGTAACAAGGCTCAGGTTTTCACCCAACCTCAACACCCGCTTTGTTCCCACTTTGAGCTCAATGTGGTGCCCCCTGGTCTGACACGAGCGCACTTGATGAATCAGCTCTTGCATCTGTGCAGCACTGGCTTGACACGCCTCCCCCGCCAACCACAGCCTGAGCACATTGCCCAAGCGGTCATCACCCAAGTCCTGTAAAGCCTTTATTTGTGGCGGATTCCCAACATTGAGCAGATCCATTTGTGCCAATTCCTCGAGCAAGCGTTGGGCCTGGGCGATGTGTTTGGCACTCCTGGCCAGCATTTGCGCAAACTCAGGAAAAGCCTCACGCAATGGCGGCAAGATACTTTGGCGAATGCGGTTGCGCGTGTAGCGGGTGTCTGCGTTGGTGGGGTCCTCCACCCAGTCAAGACCATGCCTGTGGTTGAACGCCCTCAAGTCGTCTACGGACACCTGCACAATGGGTCGATGAAAATTCACCCCATTGCTTACCCAATGGGTGCGCATGCCGCTCAAACCTGGCAAGCCCGCACCGCGGCTGAGCGCCAGCACCACCGTCTCAATTTGATCCTGAGCGTGTTGGGCCAATGCCATATCGCGCACTTGCCCCGACCAGTGCTGGCTCAAGGCATCCTCGAGAGCCTGGTACCTCGCACGGCGAGCAGCGTCCTCTGGGCTTTGACCCGTCACGTGGGTCGCATTCACCCGCACGACGGCCAAAGGGATTGAGTTGGCCTGGCAAAACCTCTTGGCATGCTGCTCAAAATCGCTTGCCGCGTCTTGCAGCCCATGGTTAATGTGAACCGCTCGCACGAGCCCAGGCCACTTTTGCTGACAAGCCCAAAGCAAAGCGGTGGAATCGGCCCCGCCACTGTAAGCCACCGCCAAGGGTAGGCCGGGTGTGAACCCGATCAAGGCCTTGGTCAAGGCTTGGGGGTCCGGCGTATTTCGGGGCAACTCCAAAGCGTGCTCCCCTGAAGCTCTAGCGGGATTCGACTTTGGTGTCGGTGTAGCGGCCATAACTTTGCAGCCGATCGTAGCGCCTGTCCAACAACTCCTTGGTTTTCAAATCAGCGACTTGACGCCAAGCGTCGTTCAACCCACGCTTTAATTGTGAGGCCATGAGTTTGCTGTCTCGATGGGCTCCTCCAACAGGCTCGTTGACGATTTTGTCAATCAAACCCAAAGCCTTGAGCCGGTGCGCTGTCACGCCAAGCGCTTCTGCAGCATCTTCAATTCGTTCGGCCGTTTTCCAAAGTATGGAAGCACAGCCCTCTGGGCTGATCACAGAATAGACGGAGTACTGCAGCATCAACACTTGATCGGCCACACTGATGGCCAAAGCGCCTCCCGAGCCACCTTCACCAATGATGGTGGTGATGATCGGCACTTCAAGCTGGGCCATCTCAAAAATGTTGCGCCCAATCGCCTCGCTTTGCCCACGCTCTTCAGCGTCGATACCTGGATAGGCACCGGGTGTATCGACAAAAGTGAAGACCGGGATCTTAAATTTCTCAGCAGTCTTCATCAATCGCAAGGCTTTGCGATACCCCTCTGGCCGGGTCATCCCAAAATTCCTGGCTGCACGCTCCTTGGTGTCTCGCCCCTTTTGGTGACCGAGCACCATGCAAGATTGTCCATTAAAGCGCGCCAGACCGCCCACAATGCTCAAGTCGTCCGCAAAATGACGGTCCCCATGCATCTCCACAAAATCCGTGAAAAGCTCGTTGACATAGTCCAAGGTATAGGGCCGCTCGGGGTGGCGCGCAATCTTTGTGATTTGCCAAGCCGACAAATTGCTATAAATGTCTTTGGTGAGTTGCTGACTTTTCTTTGACAACTGTTCAATCTCTTGAGAGATATCAACAGCCGACTCGCTTTGCACGTAGCGCAACTCGTCGATCTTGGACTCGAGTTCAGCAATGGGCTGCTCAAAGTCGAGAAACATTTTCTTGGCCATTCAGTGCATCCTCTGTCTTTTATTCAATACTCAACGGGCAAGGGGTCCAATGATCGCCACATGTACCAAGTCGCCACACTTCGATACGGAGCCCAGGCTTGCGCGACTTCGCGAGCATCGCTGCGAGAGACGGCTTCACCTGAAAAGTAGTTGCGACTGATGCCATTGATCAAGCCCACATCATCCAAAGGAAGCACATCAGGTCGCATCAGATGAAAAATCAAAAACATCTCCGCCGTCCAGCGCCCAATGCCTCGAATGGCCACCAACTCCTCGATGATGGCCTCGTCTTCCATCGCCACCCATTTGCTCGGGTGCACATCGCCAGAGACAAAATGCAATGACAAGTCGACCAAATACTCCACTTTTCGAGCGGACAAACCAGCGGCTCGCATATCGTCGACTTTGAGCTTCAAGACCTTTTGTGCCGTCATGCTTTTGCTCAGCAGGGAAAACCGCTCCCACACCGTTTGCGCCGCTTTGACAGAGATTTGTTGCCCCACAATGCTGCGCGCCAAGGTCACAAACGCGTCCCCACGCGAGCCCAAGCGAGATTGACCAAACTGCGGGATCAAGCGCTTCATGACCCGGTCTTTTTTGCACAAATGCCGGCAAGCTTCATCCCAATAATCGGGCGCTTCCAGTGAACAGGTGTTGAGCGCGTTCAAGTCAGTTGTTCCCAAGTGGTGCCACTGGCCGAGTCTTTGAGCACGATGCCTTGCTCCAACAAGGACTGGCGAATTTGGTCTGCCAAAGCAAAATTTTTAGCCGCCTTGGCGCTTGCTCGCTCGTTGATCTTTTCCTCAATGTCAGCGGCTTTCACAACCGCGCCAGACTGCAAAAATCCGCTGGGGCTCAGCTGCAAGAGCCCCAGCACCCCACCCAAGACCTTCAAGAGGCCCGCCATCTGTGGCGAGCGAGTGCGGTTGACTTCGCCAGCGAGGTCAAAGAGCACCGCGACAGCCTCAGGAGTGGCAAAGTCCTCGTCCATGGCCGATTTGAAGCGAGCGGCAAAGTCATCGCTCCAGTCCACCTCCGACAAACTCAATGGGGCTGGTGCAACCAAATCAAGGGCAGTGTAGAGACGCTTTAAGGCGCCATGGGCGTCGTTCAAATGCACGTCGGAATAATTGAGCGCACTCCTGTAGTGACTTCTGACAATAAAAAAGCGCAAGGTCTCAGGGTGGCAGTGCTCCAACACTTCGCGAATGGTGAAGAAATTACCCAAACTTTTCGACATCTTCTCGTTGTCGATGTTGACAAAGCCATTGTGCAACCAATAGTGGGCCAAAGGCACGCCGTTGGCGCCTTCACTTTGCGCAATTTCATTTTCGTGATGGGGAAACTGCAAATCAGCACCACCACCGTGGATATCAAAAGTCGTACCGAGCAACTCGCACGCCATGGCCGAGCACTCGATGTGCCAACCGGGGCGTCCCAGTCCAAACGGGGCTTGCCATTTGGCCTCATCGGGCTCCTCAACTTTGCCGCCTTTCCAGAGCACAAAATCCAAGGGGTCTTCTTTGTGACCCAAGACGGCAACCCGTTCACCCGCGTGCAATTCGTCCAAGGATTTACCAGAAAGGTGACCATACGGTGCAAAGCGTCGAACCGCAAAATTCACATCGTCCCCGGCTTGGTAGGCCAAGCCTTTGTCCATCAAGACGCGAATCATGTCCATCATCTGGGGCACATGCTCGGTGGCACGGGGCTGAGCTTGGGGGGGAGCGATATTGAGTTTGGCTGCATCCTCTTCCAAAGCCAAGATCATTCGATCGGTCAAGGCGCGAATGGACTCACCGTTGTCCAAGGCGCGGCGAATGATCTTGTCATCGATATCGGTGATGTTGCGCACATAGTTCACCACATAGCCACTGGCATTGAGCCAGCGCTGGACCACGTCAAAAGCGACCATGGAGCGCGCATGCCCAATGTGACAATAGTCATAAACAGTCATGCCACACACATACATTCCCACCTGAGGCGGTGCAATGGGCTTAAAAGTCTCGATTTGCCGCTTGAGTGTGTTGTAGATGCGAAGTGTCATTGAAAAGGATAATTCGATGGGTAGGAGTACAAATCACCGGCCTGGCCAAGCGTCTAGGCCATGGTGCTCAATAAGTTGGGGGCGAGCTCACCAGACCTTGTGTTTTAGAAATGCAGTTCCACGTTCATTTGGCCGACCGACCTCAAAAGAAGCCGCCCCACTTGAGTCTATTACAATGCCTTGAAGTATAAGTGCAAGGCCAGCCACTTGAGGTCTACTCTTTTGGCACGGATCGAATGAAAACCACTCGCCCTGGTGCCACCCACCCAAGCCTTGCAAACCATCTTTGATTTTAATACCAACTTGGTGACCTCCAAACCACTCCCTCATGCCATGAGCAACGTATCAACGACCATCATGACTGACCTCCAGCGTGGGGGGGGCGCTCGAGACTCGAGCAAACCCAGTCGTTTGCGTGCCTTGCGCCAAGCCTTCGTGTTCACCTGGCTCGCACTCGCGTCGTTTTGCCTCCCCACCTGTGCCCAGGCTGAACCGCACGAGACAACGCTCAAGTTGATCAAACAAGAAAAGTTCAATGAAGCACAGCGCTTCATTGAGGTCTATCTCAAGGACCACCCGAACGATCCCCAAATGAAATTTTGGATGGCGCTCTTACTTGACAAGCAAGGTGAGCAGCAAGCTTCTCTCCAGCTTTACCGAGAAATCACACAGCAATACCCAGAACTGCCCGAGCCGCACAACAATTTGGGCATGGCCTTGGCCAAAATAGGCGCACTCGATGAAGCCAAAGCGGAGTTTGAAATGGCCTTGCGCGAACAACCCGATATGGCCAATGCCATGGAAAACTTGTTTCAAGTCTACCTCTTACTCACCCGCCAAACACTCCAAAAAGCGCTGTCCCTCAACCCCAGGTCCCCCGCTTTGGCCGAGAAACTGCAAGCCGTTGACGCGTTTGTTAAAAGCATCGAGCAGCCCACCCCCATCCCCTTTCATGGGCCCCACAAAACACCTTGAAGGCGGTGGCTGGGTGCGAGACCCAAGGGCCCCAAGAGCCTCAAGAGCCCGTAAAATACAAAGCTCCACTCCGTTGTCAATCGGCCGCAACCTCTATAGCCCACCCTTGAACCCATCCAGCCCACCATGTTCAATTTGCCCTCTTTTCATGCCCTGATGAGCCTCAGCTTGGCGCAGCCAACACCCACCCCAACCCAACACCCCATTGAGCGCCACGAGCGCGCCAACATTTGGGGCAGCCTCGGCCTTTTGGCCTGGGGCTTGGCTTGGAGCCTGGTCTGCCTCCAAGAGGCGCCAGCACAAACCCCCTCACCCACCATCGCCACGACACAGCCAAGCCCGGCTCCTATGGCCCCGAGCGTCAGCGCTGCCCCTCAAGTCAAGTTCGTCACCTCCATGGGGGAATTTGTGCTGGAGTTGTACCCCGACAAGGCCCCCAAAACGGTGGCTAATTTTCTGCAGTACGTTAAAGACCATCACTACGATGGCACCATCTTTCACCGCGTCATCAATAGCTTCATGGTCCAAGGCGGTGGTTATACGCCGAACTTGAAGGAAAAGAAAACTCGCCCACCCGTCGTGCACGAAGGCCAAGCCGCCTTGGCCAAAGGGGGCAGTAAAAATGTGGTGGGCACAGTGGCCATGGCCAGAACTTCAGAGCCCAATTCCGCGACTTCTCAGTTTTTCATCAACGTCGCCGACAATGCCTTTTTAGACCCGACCCCGATTCCACCAGGTGACCCGGTCGCGAGTTTTACCTACCAGGGAAAAACTTACAATAATGTTCCCCGCTCGAACCTGGAGGGCAACCCTCAATTGGTGGGCTATACCGTCTTTGGTAAAGTCATCAGTGGCATGGACGTGATCAACCACATCAAAGCCTTGCCCACGGGTCCTCAGGGCCCCTTCCCCTCCGATGTCCCCAAACCCCTGGTCACGATTCAATCGGCCAACATCATAAAGACAACACCATGAGCGAACATCTCGTCGAATTGCACATTGCCAACCACGGCACCATCACTCTAGAGCTCAACGCAGAAAAAGCGCCCAAGACAGTGGCCAACTTCTTGGCCTATGTCGAACAAGGCCATTACGAAGGCACCATCTTTCACCGCGTGATTGACGGCTTCATGATCCAAGGGGGCGGATTTGATGCGAAGATGAAGGAGAAAAAAGCCTTGGCTCAGGTTGAAAACGAAGCCAACAATGGCCTTAAAAACGACCACTACACGGTGGCCATGGCGCGCACCTCTGATCCCCACTCTGCAGGTGCGCAATTCTTCATCAACGTGAGCGACAATGATTTCCTCAATCACACCTCACCCACGCCATCGGGTTGGGGCTATGCGGTGTTTGGACGCGTGATCAAGGGCCAAGAGATTGTTGACCTGTTGGGCAAAGTCAAAACCACCACCAGTGGCTTTTACGACGACGTCCCCAAAGAGACCGTGCTCATTGAAAAAGCTGTCATCCTCTAAATCGAGACATTCTTCATGGACAACTCGGCTGCGTCCATGAACGCCTCCAAAACGGCCATGACCCCCAGTGTCTGCGCGCTGAGCTTGATTGATGCGAGCAACTGGGCTTGCGTGGACTTCATCTCCGACTTGCACTTGCAAGCCCGTGAGCCTGAGGTATTTGAAGCCTTTGAGTACTTGTTAGAAAACACCTCCGCACAGGCCCTGTTCATCTTGGGCGACCTCTTTGAATTGTGGGTCGGAGACGATGAGCTTGACTCGCCGCAAGGGGAGTTTGCGCGTAGGTGCGTGAGCGCCCTGCAAGCGGCAAGTCGTCGACTGCCCCTTTATTTGATGCCAGGCAACCGCGACTTTTTACTCTCCCACCATTTTTACACCCAAGCTCGGGTTCAAGCCCTCACAGACCCGGCGGTTCTTCGCACCCCAGAGCGCTCCTATCTGCTCTCCCACGGTGATCTTTTGTGCACCAGTGACCACGCTTACCAAGGGTTTCGAGAAACGGTCAG
>CAISQQ010000277.1 GCA_903887655.1 uncultured Burkholderiales bacterium | reverse complement strand
GCAGGTCATGGATCCATTTGGACGTTCGATCCTGGGGCACAAACAACTGATTGAGTATGTCCGCCTCGGTGGATATGTGGGTATCAAATTCAAGAACGGTCAAGATCACAATTTGGGTGTTTCGAAAGAAAGTCAATTTGAAAAATACAAGGGATTAAAAATTGTCAGTATTGCCAGGCAAGTTGGCTTGTATCCAGATGCGCTTGAGCGGTCTATCCTGGTGCTTTTGAGCAATACAGAATCTTTGGATGGCAGTATTTTTGCGGTAGGCCTGATCAACGGCAATATTGTTTTGGACTCTTTGGTCGAAAAGGAAGACATTCCTCACGTCATTGAAGAGTACAAAAAAATTAATTTCTTTGCCAACTCATCGCTTGAAATTGCAGGTGATATCAATTTGCCCGATTACCCAGTCAAGCATAAATTTGATTTGAATGCAGTGCTGGATAACAAAAAAGCATCATTGGAATATGTCGAGGTTTTAAAGAATGATTTGATTCTGTTGTATGTCATTGTTGCCGTGATCGTGGCATTGATTGGCGACTTTGCCTATTCGCAGTGGGACCAATATAAAAAAGAAAATGAATTGCTCATGAATTCGAGTCTTCAAATCTTGAATTCTGCAGAAAACAGGTACGCAGTTGCTATCGTACAATTTTTGCGGCTTCCCGTTCACTTGGCCAAGGACAACATTGAGACCATTGCCAATGAAATCAATTCGTTTCCTTATGTCTATAAAAACTGGCAAGTCTCCAGTATTGAATGTGAAGAATTTTCTTGTGTGGTGCACTGGTCATCATTGGGTGGGAGTTTTGATGATTTCAAAAATGCTGCACCACAACGGTGGACGAATATCTCCATCGATGGTCATGGCAACAGCCTCTTGGGAGATTTGAAATCGATCAAATGTCACATCAAGATAACCAGTCAAGAAAAAGTATGGCCTCGTTTTGATCAATTTCCACCTCTAGAAGAGTTTTCTTTCAAGTTCGCTGATATTTTTGCAAAGCTCGCCAAGGCTGATTGGGAATCAAAATTTGAAGCCACGCAACAAGTCGGATTGGATGCAAGCAACAAATTGACCACCCTTGCCAACCATCCCCAAGCCTTGTTTGCTTTGCCTTGGCATGTGCGAGATCAATCTTGGTGGAAAACCAGAGCGTCCTTGGTCGAGTATGGGGAATTTTGCACTCTCGAGAAATTCAATGTGACTTTTCAAAACAACTCACCCTTGTTCAGTGGTTCAGGTTATTGTTATGTTCGACATTAAGCGTGTGATGGGAAGCTGTTTGTTCTTGGGGCTTTGCATGAACGCCTCTTCGCAAACCATTCCTTGGGATGCCAAAAAGGAGATCGGTCAAACCAATCCTGCAAGTCTTTCGGCTGCGAACGATAAACGATCAAACAACGCGCAGGAGTCTATCCAAACCATCTTGGATCTGAAGGAGCAACAGCCCATCCTCAAAAATCCCAATTCGCTCCCTGGAGTCACCATTTCCCAAGCGGTAGTCCCTATTTCATCGCCAGTGCCGAGTGTTTTGCCACCAGGTTTGTTGAGCGCATGGGGCGCTCCCAAGCCTGCCTCGCGTCACTTTGAGTTGGTGGGTTTGTACTTGGGGCCAGAGAGCTTTCGAGCTGAGGTGTTGATTGGTGGGATGAGTCACTTTTATCAGATTGGTGACCAACTCAATCAAGACTGGGTCATCGATGCCATTGATGCAAAAGGCATACAGGTGAGTCGGTGCAAGGGAAAAGCCAATAAATGCGAGATGAAAAGGGTGTCTTATCTCGGGGGAGTTGAGCCATGACGACAACACTTTCTGCATGGCGAACGCCTCCCCAAATCTTGAGCGAATTGTCAGATTTGGGGGATTTCAAAGGACTGGTCATGGGATTACAGCCTGAGACATCCAGTCCCTCGGTTCTGGTCTTGGACATGGGATGTGCTGAAGTGATTTTGGTGATGAAGGCCGAGTATTTTGGCAGCGGTGGCTATTTCGGGTTGTGTGCTGTTCTCAAGAGT
>CAISQQ010000276.1 GCA_903887655.1 uncultured Burkholderiales bacterium | reverse complement strand
CTGCCCCAAGCCAATGCGGCTTGACTGTTGCCATTGGGTGGCACCGCTTTGGGCAGCAAGGCCTGAGTGTTCATTGGCGGCGCGGCACAGGGCTCGTTCAACGCGCTCTCGTGCACCACGGGGTGGGCGAGCAAGCGATCAAAATGATCTTGAACCCAGGCTTGGTGAGCCTGGAGCGCCGCATCTAACCCCTGGATACGGTCAAACCCCATGCACGCTGCCAGCCACTGAAGGTCCTCCTTTGCCAGCGGCAAGCGGTGTGTTTGTTGATCATCCAAATATTGAATGCGGTGCTCGAGTCGCCTGAGAAAAACATAGGCCTCGCGCAAATGCTCGGCCTCATCGTTGACCAACAACTGCGCGGCTTGCAAGAAGTCAATGGCTTTGAGCGTCGAGCGAGTGCGCAGCTCCGGGTGGATGCCCACACGCGCGAGTTGCAACAATTGCACGCCAAACTCGATTTCACGAATCCCTCCTCGACCGAGTTTGATGTCCATGCGGCCGTGGTGTTTGAGCCCATCCTTTTGTGCTTGGTCTTGAATTTGTTGATGGATCTCGCGCATCGACTGCAGCAAGCTGAAATCCACATAGGGCCGAAACACAAAGGGCAAGATGAGGGCGGACAACTTTTTGGAGGCCCGCATATGGGCCTCATCGTGCATGGACAAGACCCGCGCTTTGAGCCAAGCAAAACGCTCCCAAGGCCTGGCCTCTTGTTGAAAGTACCTCTCCAAGGCCGACAGCGGCAGCGCGCTCACGCTCGCATTGCCATAAGGGCGCAAGGCCAAATCAATGCGAAAGACAAAGCCGTGTTCATTGACCTCGGCAATGAGTTGCTGCATCTTGCGAACCCATTTCAACACATATTCCTGGTTGGAGATGACGCCCGCGCCCGCGGGGTGCTGGGCTCCACTGGTGTGGCCGTCCTCTTCGTAGACATACACCACATCGATATCGCTCGAAACATTGAGCTCTTTGGCACCCAGTTTGCCCATGGCGACCACCCAAATGTGGGCCTCTTGCCCCAAAGCGGTCTGGGGATATCCCCATGAAAGCGCCAATTCCTCTCGGGCAGCGTGTGCAGCCTGGGCCAAGGCGAATTGCGCCAGACCACAGATGCACACCATCACCGCTTTGAGCCCCAAGGACGCGTCACAATCGAGACTGAGCAATCGTTCCATGACCAATTGCCTAAGAATGCGCAGGGCACTGGCAAGCGGGTAGGTTTTTAGCAAAGCCTCCAGCGCTCGCCTCAGATGGGCCTCTTGGGGCAGGCCCGGCGGGAGGAAGTCGCGCTCCACGGCGTAGCGATGGCGAACACGCCGAGCAAAGCGCGATGCGTCAGAAAACGCTGGCGGCATTGAGTAAGATGGGTGCGTCGCCCGCCCCGGGCCCTCCAACCCTGCAATAATTCCACTCACCATGTGCTTCCTCTATTGAACCGTGTGCCATGACCCCTCCCACCACTGAACCGTCCGCCCTTGTCTGGCGCCTTTGGCGCTGGATGAGTCCCATCAGCGGCGTTTTGCTGTGGCTGTGCATTGCTTTTTGGGTTTTGGCCTTGGGTCTTTTCACGTTGATGCATGTGCTCATTTTGCCTCGCATTGATGCCATTCGCCCCGCCATGGAGCGGCAAGTTGGGGCCATTTTGGGGCTTGAAGTCCACATTGGCACCTTGGAGGCCCACACCGCGGGCATTTGGCCCACCCTCCAACTCAAAGACCTGCAAGCCCGGGACGACCAACAAGCGCTGGTTTTGAGCGTGGACGAGGCCTCGCTGGGCCTGTCTTGGGCGTCGGTTTTGCGGCGCAGTTTGGATCACTTGGAGGTGAATGGGCTGCACATCGGCGCGCGCTTGGACGACCAAGGCCAATGGTGGGTGGGTGGCATGCGCATGGGTGCG
>CAISQQ010000275.1 GCA_903887655.1 uncultured Burkholderiales bacterium | reverse complement strand
CGATTGAACGTTAAATGGGGTAAAAACCTCACCTCCACCCCAGCTTGCAACGTCAATGTGCAACATTCTCAAGGGCACAACGCTTGACCCGTCAGACCCTCAGCCTTGGGCGTGAAGCCCTCGCGTCAAGTTTGCACAGGCATGATTGACGATGCTCACCGGCTTGTCCGTTGTCGTCGAGCCAACTGACCACCATCAAGCTGGTGACGGTGGCTCTCACATAAAACTCAAAGAACGGATTGGCAGCGATGCCCGATGAGGTCTCGACACGCAACACCTCCTGGGCGTCGTACACACAACTCACCCATTGAATGATGTTGCGAGGGATCAAGTGACCCGTCATGTCTTGCAAGTAACCCGTCTCCATGGGGTGCTGGATCAATAAGCGCACCTTCACCACATCGCCCACGGCAATCGTTTTGGGCCAAAGCAGTCTTGCGTTCATAGTGATGGCTTCCTGGTTGGGCTCACGGCAACAGCTCCATCAGTTGGAGGCGTCCACACAGGCCGACTCCGTCACAATGATGTCAGCGCTGTCGATGAGCCATTGCCCCGTGTTGGTGTGCGCCAAGGCGACCACTTTTTGGGTGCCTGCCAAACGCACCCGGGTGTTGAGCTCTGCCCGCCCATTCCAGGGCCCCAGGTGCAGATGGGCCATGACGAGCACAGGGTTGCGTTGAGACAAGAGATAAATGTCTTGGACGTGGTGCTCTGGCGTCATGGGCGAGTCAACACTCACACCCAAGGGCACCGAGTTGCCATTGTCGGCCAAGATGGACAAATGCAACGCAATGCCCTTTTTCAAGAGTTGCGACTCCTCGATCACGTGTCCTTGAACCCCATTGAGCATTTCTTGCAGGGAGCGCAGTCGCCCGGAGGTCATCATGTGCTCAACAGGCGCGTCTGCCGCCTGCGCATTTTTCATGTTCCCCAAGCCCCAGTATGGGCCCGAGACCCAGCCCAGCAGGCAGCCCAAGCCATTGAGCAATCCTTGACGCCGCTTGGGCGCAAATGGAACTGTCTTTGGGGCGTTGATTCCAAGAAAACTCATCATTTACGAGGACCCTGATCTTTCAAACCAGCCACACCCATGAAGAGCCAGGGGGTGGGATGGATGGTGAGTGACTCCAATTAAGCCGAGGCCAAAATTTGGTTGAACGTGGCGCTTGGTCGCATGACCTCGGTCATTTTCTTCACATCGGGCAAGAAATACCCGCCGATCTCAACCGCTTGGCCTTGCACGCTCAAGAGCTCTTGGACAATCTTGTTCTCATGCTCTCCCAAGGCCTTGGCCAAGGGCGCAAAATGCGCTTGAAGCTCTTTGTCATCAGTCTGGGCGGCCAACTCCTGCGCCCAGTAAAGCGTCAAATAAAACTGGCTGCCACGGTTGTCGATCTCACCCGTTTTGGTCGATGGGTTTTTGTTGTTGTTGAGCAATTGGCCCGTGGCAGCATCGAGCGCTTTGGCCACGAGTTTGGCCTTGTTGTTGTGGGTCTTGATGCCCAACTCCTCCAAGCTCGCGGCCAAGGCCAAAAATTCACCCAATGAGTCCCAGCGCAAATGATTCTCTTCCAAGAGCTGTTTGACATGCTTGGGGGCAGATCCACCTGCTCCCGTCTCATACAAACCGCCTCCGGCCATCAAGGGCACGATGGAGAGCATTTTGGAGCTGGTGCCCAGCTCCATGATCGGGAACAAATCGGTCAAGTAGTCACGCAAAATATTGCCTGTCACGGAGATGGTGTCCAAACCACGGATCACGCGCTCCAATGAGAAACGAATGGCGCGCACTTGAGACATGATCTGAATGTCCAGACCCTGGGTGTCGTGGTCTTTCAAGTAAACATGGACCTTTTTGATCAATTCAGCCTCGTGCGGGCGATAGGGGTCGAGCCAAAACACCGCGGTCATGCCCGAGTTTCTGGCCCGCGTGACGGCCAACTTCACCCAGTCGCGGATGGCGGCGTCCTTGACTTGACACATGCGCCAAATGTCGCCCTCGCCCACCTCTTGCGTGATCAGCACTTCACCTGTGGCGTTGTCCACGATACGAGCTTGACCCGCCTCTGGGGCCTCAAAGGTTTTGTCGTGGGACCCATACTCTTCGGCCTGCTGGGCCATCAAACCCACATTGGGCACCGTGCCCATGGTCTTGGGGTCAAAGCGGCCATTGGTTTTACAAAAATTGATGGTCTCTTGGTAGATGCGCGCAAACGTGCTCTCAGGGATGACCGCCTTGGTGTCTTGGAGTTTGCCGTGGGAATCGTACATTTTCCCGCCCACTCGAATCATGGCGGGCATGGACGCGTCCACAATCACGTCGTTGGGAGCATGCAAATTGGTGATGCCCTTGTCAGAGTCGACCATGGCCAACTCGGGGCGCGTGGCCGCGCACGCTTTCATGTCGGCCAAGACCTCCTCGCGCTTGGCCGCGGGCAGGGTTTGCAGTTTGTCATACAAATTGACCAAGCCGTTGTTGACATTCACACCGAGCTCGTCAAAGAGCTGGGCATGCTTGGCAAAAACGTCCTTGTAATACACCCGAACCGCATGACCAAAGACGATGGGGTGTGAGACCTTCATCATGGTGGCCTTCAAGTGCAATGAAAACAGCATGCCCGTCTTCACCGCGTCTTGCATCTGCGCCTCAAAGAAATCACACAAGGCTTGTTTGCTCATGAACATGCTGTCAATGATTTCACCAGCAAGCAGCTTCAACTTGGGCTTCAAAACCACGGTTTTACCGCTGGCGGTCAACAACTCCATGCGCACTTCGCGAGCTTGGTCCAGCGTCATGGACTTCTCGCCGTGGTAGAAGTCTCCGTGCTTCAT
>CAISQQ010000274.1 GCA_903887655.1 uncultured Burkholderiales bacterium | reverse complement strand
GGAAAAATATGCTCTCCCGTATCACCACTTTATCCGCGAGCATTGAACTGCTTAGCACCTGGCAAAAAATCGCCTTGTCAGTCACGGTCTGTAGCCTGAGCGCCACGCTCATGGACCCCCTGATCGGTCATCTCGATTTGGCCAACATCGTGATGCTATTTCTTTTGATTGTCTTGTTTGTATCGGTCACGTTGGGACGTGTGGGTGGGATTGTTGCCGCGGTGGTGTCTGTGCTGCTTTTCGATGTGTTGTTTGTACCGCCTCGCTTTTCGCTGACGGTTGATAATTCTCAATACTTGGTCACCTTCGCAGTGATGCTGATCACGGGATTGATCAGCGGACAAATGTCAGCTGGGCTCAAAGACAAGGAGCGTCAAGCCCTTCAGCGAGAAGTCCGCACACGAGCGCTGTACGACACAGCGAGCAAGTTGGCAGGAGCTATCGCGGTGAGTCAAGTCAAGGAGATTTGTGAGGGTTTCTTCAAACAAGAACTGGCCGTTTCAGCTGCGATTTTGATCGCAGAGGATGCAACGATTGATTTCAACCTCCCCCACAATCAAGCACCCTTTCCTCTCGAGCGCCATTTGGTCGACAACGCCATCCGCAGTGGCAAGACCATCAATAACGAAGCGATTGCAACGACCCGTTATGCCTCCATCTATGTTCCCCTCAAGGCCTCGGCTGCCATCCGTGGGGTGCTGGCGCTGTCCCAATATGGACGTCCCACCCAACTCAATGCCGACGATCTATCGTTGGCCCAGACGCTAGGAGCGGTGCTGGCCATCACGATTGAGCGCTTGCACTATGTCGAAGTGGCCAGTCAAGCCGATTTGGACCGGGTTTCCGAGCGCCTTCGTGCAACCATCCTGTCGGCTTTATCCCACGATCTGAAAACCCCATTGACCGTCATCATGGGCTTGGCCGAGTCCCTGGGCCGGGGCAGCTCTTCCACGTCGGTGCCCGTCGAGAATGTCTCGCGCGACATTTATACGAATGCGTTGCGTCTCAAAACCATGGTCAATAACCTGCTCGATATCGTGCGCTTGGAACAAGGCCGTCTAGCGCTGGGGCTGGAGTGGCATTCTCTGGAGGAAGTGGTGGGGGCTGGTATTCAGTACCTGGGCCAGTCATTGACAGCCCACCACACCGTGCGAGTTCGCATTGCACCGGATTTCCCATTGCTCGAGATGGATGCAATTTTGATGGAGCGTGTGTTCTCCAATTTGCTGGAAAACGCAGCCAAGTTCTCACCGCCGGGTTCGGCCATCGAGATCGAAGCGAGCATCCAGGAGGGTCTGGCCCACATCACCATCAGCGATCAAGGGCCAGGCTTTCTGCCGGCCGACCGCGATACGGCCTTTGAGCGATACAACCGCGGCGCATTGGCTCATATGCAAGAGGGCTTAGGCATGGGTCTGTCCATTTGTCAAATGATTATCAAAGCACACGGAGGTGACATCAATTTGCTCAACCGCCCAGATGGTGGGGCTTGTGTCGAGGTGGTTCTCAAACTCGGTCATGCACCTCAAGTGCT
>CAISQQ010000273.1 GCA_903887655.1 uncultured Burkholderiales bacterium | reverse complement strand
TTGGCGTGGGTATAGTGTTGCGGTAGCGTTACAAAATCAGGCAAGAACCACCACTAAAGTGTTCTTTTTATCGGGTTTACCCTAGGTTTTATGTCTGTATGGTGAAATCGACACCACTGAACGAAACTTGAGGGCGCTCAACATGATGGGGGCTACCAAGCATTTCAATGGCGTTCGATGACCGATCTGTTTCCCATTGGAAAGCTCGAGGGGCTGGGTAGCTCAAAACAACACCAGGCCCGCGTTAAACGACAAGGCCTGGATGATCAACGCATCATTGACCCATCATCGATCGATCAACAACTCATGCCGGGACTCTCGAGAGGAGAGTCCCTGGCACTCGATCAGAAGCGGTATTGCAAACCGGCGGTGAAGCCCGTGTCGCTCAAGCTCGCACCCGCAGACTTGGCTTCAACCAAACCTGTGGCTTTGGAGTTGTCGGCCTCGACATACAAATCGGTGGAAGGATCCAAGGCGTATTTGACGCGCACGATGAGTGTGTTGACGGTGTTGTTGGCCAAGGCGCCTTGCTGGATTTGGGCGTTGTAGTAGCCTGCAGCCAAGTTAAAGAGGCCCATCTGGTAAGCCACACCGAGGTCAGCCACATTGATTTTGGTCTGCGCGGCAGCAGTGCCACCGACGATGTAGCCAGCAGGGTTGGAGAAGCTGTTGCTGGTGAAGGATCCAGCCACGGGTGCAAAACCAGCGGGTGTGCTCAACTGAGTGCCGCCCGCGGTGATTTTGAAGCCAGCCACCGTCACATTGCCGCCAAAGGTGCTCAAGGTTTGCTTGAGTGAATTGCTGTCTTGCAAGCTGTCGGTCGACGCGGCCAATGCAAAACCGTCACCCACGTACTTGACCATGGCTTGCATGGAAGAACCAGCCGACTGGCTGCCCGCCACGTTGGCCAAGGAGTAGGCTGCGCCCACGCTCAAGCCACCAAATGTGCCCACGTACTTGAAGGTGTTGTCACGGCGAACGGTGAAAAGGCTCGACTGAATGGCCAAGCCCAATGGGTTGATGTTGAAAGATTTGGCAGCCACGTAGTGGCTGTTGTTGGTCATCTCCATGCCCATGGGATCGATGACGTAACCAGCGGTCATGTCATAAGCAAAGGTGGTCAAGCGACCGATGTCCAAAGCACCCATTGAACCTTGCAAACCCACACTGGCAGTGCGATCGAACAGGGTGTTTTTGGAATAGGTGCTGGTCGTTTGGGGCACAGAAGTCACCGCAGGGTTGACCACGTTGCCGGCATCTTGTCCATTGCCTTCAGTGAAACCGCTCTCCAACTTGAAGTTGGCCTTCAAGCCACTTTGGAGGTCTTTGGTGCCCTTGAAGCCAAAACGCGATGTGTTCAAAGTGCCGTTGTTGAACTGGGTCAGTGACTGTGTGCCACCAGCAGAGTTTTTGGCTGCATTCGAATCTTGACGGATACCACCGTCAATGATGCCGTAAATGCTCATGGTGGTTTCAGCCATTGCGCCCAAAGAAGCCATTGCGGCCAAGGCAACGAGTGTTTTTTTCATGTTTCTTTTCTCCATGGTTGATAAAAATCCCAGCGTTCTCATTAATTCTTAAGTTTTAAAATGAATCCCTGGGTAAACCCCCGTTTTTGGGAAGTTAGGCGTATTGAAACAGAACTCGTATTCGGTCGTAAAGTAAATAAGTAATTGTTTTTGTTAAGGTTGTTGCAACGCAACACAAATATTTTGTTTATATTAAATAATTAAGTCATTTTTAAGACAATGGGTACTTTAGGGTTCATGGGATGGCTCGGTTTGCGACACGCCGGTGCTTCGATGGCTTGGATGCCAGCCGCCCAGGGCAGGGTCTTCAAAATCAGGGACAATCCAGGCATGAGCAAAACCGACCACTTCATTGGTGCGCTAGACGATGCGCTTCGCACCTTGTTTGCCAAACCCCACGCCAGCCGACCCAGTCCCCAGGCGCGTTTAAGGCGCGAGAGCGAGAGCGTTCACATCACCGACACGCTCAGCGCTCAAGACAAAGCGCTCTCGGCCAGCCTCATGCGGGTGAACCATGTGGGCGAAGTGTGCGCGCAAGCCCTTTACAGCTCGCAACGCCTGGCCACCTCGGACCCCCGGCTGCAGCGCCAATTCAAGCACGCCAGCCAAGAAGAAACCGACCACTTGGCCTGGACCCAAGAACGCATCGAAGAGCTGGGGGGTCACACCAGCTACTTGAACCCCTTGTGGTACGCCGGTGCCTTTGCCTTGGGCTACGCCATGGGCAAGTTCGGCAAAGACCCCATGAGTTTGGGGTTTGTGGTGGAGACCGAAGTGCAAGTGGAGCGCCATTTGGCGTCTCACTTGAGCCGTTTGCCCGCCAAAGACTGGGCGTCTCAGGCGATTGTGGCGCAAATGCAAAAAGACGAAATCCAGCACGCCCAGGATGCGCAAAAGGCCGGCGCGCAAGAGTTGCCCCAGGCCCTCAAAACCCTCATGGGCCTGAGTGCCAAGGTGATGACCACCGTGGCCCACCGCATCTGAAGCTGAGCGCCGCAGCGTCGTCAAGCTTCTTGTGCGACGACCTCAAAGCTGGTGGTGATCTGGGCGGTTTTGGCGAGCATGATGGAGGCCGAACAGTACTTCTCGTGACTCAAGGCAATGGCACGCTCGACCGCCCCCGCATTCAAATTCTTGCCCGTCACCACAAAATGCATGTGGATCTCGGTGAAGACTTTGGGGTCCTCTGGGGCTCGAGTGCTTTTGAGTTGCACTTGGCAAGCGCTCACTTGTTGGCGCCCGCGCTTTAAGATCAGCACCACGTCGTAGGCGGTGCACCCGCCGGTGCCCGCGAGCACCATCTCCATGGGACGCGGCGCGAGGTTTTGTCCGCCATTGTCGGGGCGATCCGCATCCGGCGCACCGTCCATCATCACCGTGTGGCCACTGCCGGTTTCGGCCAAAAATCCCATGGCCGAGCGCGCCCCCGTGCCCCCCGTCCAGCTGACTGTGCAGTCCATGTCCTTGACCTTTCTGGTTGTTAATTTTAAATGTTGCAGCGCAACAAAATTATTGGTATATTGGAGCCCGGCGTGAAAAACACGCACCGTTTGTCTCCTCCACCATCACTGGTGGATTTATCCCCGAACCGCTTGGTTCGGGGTTTTTTTTGGGCGACTCTCCAACGACCCGGGTGTGAGCGATCAGCCCAGTGATCACCCGAGAAAGACTGTACCTCAGTTTTGATGATACAGAAGCGGCCTGGATCCCGACGAGTTCAGGACCCCCACCTGGCGGCACTAAAATCACCCGCATGACCCAACGCACCCCTAAGCCCCATCCCGCCCCCAAGACCTTGTCGCCATCGGACTACTTGATCAAAATCCTCAACGCCAAGGTCTATGACGTGGCACGCGAGACCGCTTTGGAGACCGCCAGCACCCTCAGTGCCCGCTTGGGCCACACGGTGCTGCTCAAGCGTGAGGACCAGCAACCGGTGTTCAGCTTCAAGCTTCGAGGCGCCTACAACAAGATGGCCCACTTGAGTGCTGCGCAACTCAAAAAAGGCGTCATCTGTGCGTCCGCTGGCAACCATGCCCAAGGGGTGGCCTTGTCGGCTCAAAAACTGCGCTCAAAAGCCACCATCGTGATGCCCGTGACCACGCCCGGCGTCAAGATCGATGCGGTGAAAGCCTTGGGCGCTCACGTGGTGCTCCACGGCGAGAGCTACAGCGATGCGCACCAGCACGCTTTGGCGCTGGAGAAACAACAAGGCCTCACCTTTGTGCACCCCTTTGACGACCCCGATGTGATCGCGGGTCAAGGCACCGTGGCCATGGAGATGCTGCGACAAGTCACCGGCCAGCTTGACGCGGTCTTCGTGGCCGTCGGGGGCGGGGGCTTGATCTCCGGGGTGGCCAACTACATCAAGGCCGTGCGACCTGAGATCAAAGTGATCGGTGTGCAAATGAACGACTCCAACGCGATGATCGAGTCCTTGCACGCGGGTGAGCGTCGGCCTTTGAGCGATGTGGGTCTTTTCTCCGACGGCACCGCCGTCAAACTGGTGGGCCAAGAGACTTTTCGCATCACACAAAACTTGGTCGACGACTTCATCACGGTCGACACCGATGAGGTGTGCGCCGCCATCAAGGACGTCTTCATCGACACGCGCAGCATCGTCGAGCCCGCTGGCGCCTTGGCCGTGGCGGCCATCAAGAAATACGTCTTGGCCCTGAAAAAACAAGGCCAGGCCAAACACCCCCACACCTTTGCAGCGATTTTGTGCGGGGCCAATGTGAATTTTGACCGTTTGCGTTTTGTGGCCGAGCGCGCCGAAGTCGGTGAGGACCGCGAAGCCTTGCTCGCGGTCACCATCCCTGAAGAACGCGGCAGTTTCAAGCGCCTATGCGAGTTGCTGGGCCAACTCCCCGCCTTTGGTGCGAGCCCCGCACCGCGCCAAATCACCGAATTCAACTACCGCATGAGTGACCACCAACGTGCGCATGTGTTTGTGGGACTCACCACGCAAAAGCCGGGTGAGAGCTTGAAAATTTCCCGCCACCTCGACCGCGCGGGCTTCAAGTCCCTGGACCTCACCCACGACGATTTGGCCAAAGAGCACATTCGCCACATGGTGGGCGGCACCAGCCTCTTGGCCCACGATGAACGTCTGTTGCGCTTTGTTTTCCCGGAACGCCCAGGCGCGTTGATGAAGTTCTTATCGGCCATGCGACCGAACTGGAACATCAGCTTGTTCCATTACCGCAACCAAGGCGCCGACTATGGCCGCATCTTGGTGGGACTCCAAGTCCCGCCCCAAGACCACAAGGCCTTCCAAGCTTTTTTAAAAATGCTGGCCTACCCCTACACCGACGAAACCCTCAACCCGGTGTACCGCTTGTTTTTGCAACAAGCTTGAGCCACAGACACAGTGGGTCCGCTGCTGTTGAGCTGTTCTTTAGCTGTTCATCCGCTCTTGGGCCTCGCTCAAGCCTACAGGAGACCCGGCTGGGGTGCCGCCCATCGATTCAGGGCAACAACACACCAGGCTGCGGGGGCAAACTCAAGGTGAGGGTCGCCTCACCCGAGGGCGTGGGCCCGAGTTTGACCGTGCGAGGTTCAATGGCCACCACATAAAGTCCCGGCTCAATGGCTTGCCCCAATCGGTAGGCCTTCGGGGCACGGTCGTCGACACTGAGCAAGGCCATGGCCTGAGCGTTGGAGGCGCTGCTCGACGAGCGAGTCGAACTGGGCTTGGCATAAATCAACCCGCTCAAACGCATCCGCGCTGAACTCAAGGCCGAGAGATCCTGCGTGGGCGCGGCCTGGAGCACGGCGCCAGGGCCAGCAAGCGCCACACTCAAGGCCTGGGGGTCCAAGGGCGTTGGGCCCGGCTCGTTCGTCACCAAGGTGTGCACCGCCAAGGCGGGCGAGTGGGGCGTGAACCACACCAAACCCCACGCCACCGCCGAGTAGGCCAAGGCGGCCCACAGGGCTGCGCTCACCCAGGGGCTGCATCGCAGCGCCCAAGCGCTGGGCACGGGCCGCAGCTGCGCCTTGCCGCCACTGGTACTGGAGCTGGAGCTGCTACTGGCTCGCGCGTCTGACCCGGTCATGGGCGACAGGCGAGACAGGGTCGCTGGGGGCGTCAACACAGAGGATGATTTGAATCGGTTGAACATGGACAGATTATCGCCAAATTTACGCCCGGGGAGACACTCGCGGTCAGAGATTTGAGCGCCCCTGCTGCGCGCGCCTGCCCATGCGCCTGGGTCAAGGGCCCCCCACAGCTTGATTGGCAAGCGCGGGTGCACTAGACTCACGGGGTGACACCGATCCAACCTTTTTAAGAACGACCTCACCATGACCGCCACTGCAGCCACCCCCACCGTGATTGAAGCCCCAAGAGGCGCATCGCGACGCACTCGCCCCCAAGCCCCTTGCCAGCGAGGCTTTACCTTGATCGAGCTCATGGTGGTCTTGGTGATCATTGGCGTTTTGGCCGCCCTCATCATCCCCAATGTGCTCGAGCGCGCCGATGACGCCCGGGTGACCGCCGCCAAAACCGACATCAGCAATTTGTCGCAAGCGCTCAAACTCTACAAGCTCGACAACCAAAGCTACCCCAGCGCCGAACAAGGCCTCCTCGCCTTGGTGGCCAGACCCACCGTGGGCACGCCCCCCATGAACTGGAAGCCCTATATTGAAAAACTGCCTCAAGATCCCTGGGGCCACCCCTACCAGTACCTCAACCCTGGCATCAAATCCGAAGTGGACGTGATGAGCTTGGGCGCCGACGGGGTCACTGGCGGTGAAGGCAAGAACGCTGACATTGGCAGCTGGCAGTAAAGATCGCTCCTTCCATGCGCAAACGCCTGAGTTCGCTCAGCGGCTTTACCTTGTTGGAGTTGTTGGTGGTCTTGTCCATCATGGCCATCGGTTCAGCCGGTGTGGTGTTGATGATGCGCAACTCGCCTGAGCAAGCCCTGGCCCAAGACGCCCAACGCTTGGTCGCTTGGCTCGAAACCGCCCGGGCCCAGTCGCGCGTGCGCGGTGAGCGCGTGCTGTGCTACACCACGGCCCAAGGGTTTTACTTCACGGGCCTCTCAGGCAACGCCCTGGGCCGAGAACTTCACCCCTGGGGGTTTGCCAGAACCCGCACGGACATGCCCGCCAATGCGCCCTTGGTGCTCGGGCCCGAGCCTATGATTGGGCCCCAACGCATCACCTTGTACCTGCAGGACGCGCCCGGGTCGACTCGGGTGGTGGCCACCGATGGTTTGCGAGACTTTGGGGTGCTGCCATGAAATCCCCCCTCACCCTCTCGGGAGGCTTTACCTTGGTTGAGGTCTTGGTGGCCCTCTTCATTGTCGCTTTGACCCTGATCTCGGGCCTGAAGGCCTCGAGCACCTTGAGCCAAAGCGCGGCTCGCGCGCAGAGCAGCTTTTTGTCGCAGCTGTGCGTCGACAACTTTCTCACCAACTTGCGACTCTCCGCCCAGTTGCCCGGGGTGGGTGAGCAAGACGTGTTTTGCCCCCAAGCCTCGCAGGCCTTGACGCTGCATGTCCAAGTCAACGTCACACCCAACCCCTCTTTTCGGCGACTCGACGTTCAAGTGTTCGAGAAAAATTGGCCCATCCTGCGCGTGAGCACGGTGGTGGGGCAATGAGGCGTGAGGCGCCTGGCCCCTGCGAGCACGGTGCGCCAAGCACCGGTGTCTTGATGCGCCTCCAACGTGGGTCACACTCGACTCGCTTGGGGTCCGCCCCAACCCAGCACCCATTGGGATTCACCTTGATCGAGGTCATGGTGGTGCTCGTGATCATGTCCATCATGGCCTTGATGAGCTGGCAAGGCATCCAAACCATGCTCAAAACCCGAGAGATCAGTCTCGGGCTCGTCACCGCGGTCGACAGCATTCAAACGGCTTCGGCCCAGTGGCGGGTTGATTTGGACAACACCTTGAGCGCGCCCGCCAGCGCCCAGGTGCCCAGTTTGGACTGGGACGCACGCGTGCTGCGCCTGGTCAGGAGAAGTTCGGGACCAGGCCCTTGGGACCCCATGGCGGGGGGCAACAGTGGGGACAGTGGCAGCCGTGCGGGACTCGGCGCAAAGTCGGGTATCGACAGCCCCGGCGTTTGGGTGGTGGCCTGGAGTGCGAGGTCCTTGAACGCGGAGGATCTGACGCTGTTGCCATTGAGCGAGCGGCGCCCAGGACTCTATTGGCTGCGCTGGCAGTCTCCGGCCATCGCGAACACGGCCGAACTCAACACCTATTGGGAAATGGCCCGCCAATGGGGTCAAAACGCCAGCACCGAGGCGCGCGCCTTTGAAACCGTGCTTTTCGAAATCCAAAACTGGCAGCTCTACTTTTACAGAAACAACACCTGGAGCAATGCGCTCTCGAGTGCCAACAGCGTTGGGGAGGTGGGCTCAGCGGCCCCAAGCAGCGCGGCCCCCGCCTCCAACGCGCCCACCCCGACGGGCTCTGGGGCCGCTGGCAGCGCCAGCTCGGCGACTGGCAGTGCTGGCGCCCTGGGTGGCAGCCCTGGGAGCACCAATGTGAGCAACAGTGGAGGCACCCCCCCCGCGAACACCAACGCCCCAGCGCAGACCCTCGCTTTGGGGAGTGCTTTTCCCGACGGCGTTCGCTTAAAGCTCTACATGGCCCCAGACCAAGTGCTGGGCAGTGGTGTGCCCACGAGCGGTGTGAGCAACCCGCAAAACGACCCCGCGATCACCTTGGACTGGGTGCGGCTGAACTTCTCCACACCCAAGCCATGAAGAGCACCCGCTGGCCCTGGAGCCCTCCCCTTCAGTCCGATGCGGCGAGCTCGATCGATTGCCCACGAACGCAATCGGGCATGGCGCTCTTGAGTGCCCTCATCACCGTCATGATCGTGACGGCCCTCGCCACCACGGCGCTGTGGTCACAGTGGAGCCGCTTTGAAGTCGAGTCGGCCGAGCGCCATCGCGAGCAGAGCTTGTGGCTGCTCACGGGTGCACTGGACTGGTCGCGGGTGATTTTGCGCGAAGACGCGCGAGCCAGCACCATCGACACCCTGTCCGAGCCCTGGGCAGTGCCCCTGCAAGAGGTCAAACTCTCGAGCTTTATCCGCGATCAAAACG
>CAISQQ010000272.1 GCA_903887655.1 uncultured Burkholderiales bacterium | reverse complement strand
GCCCGTCGGATGGCCCCAACGAGCGCCTCAGCTAAAGCCGTCCCAGAGCAATTTGCAGCCCGTCAAGAGCATCGCGCCATGCACCAAGCGGTAAAAGAGGGTTGGGCGCATGCGCCGCGTCAAATAGACCCCCACATAAACGCCAATGGGCGCGAAGGGCACCAAGGTGAGTGCGGTGAGCATATTGCCCGTGTGCAGCAAACCCAAGCCCGCATAAGGGATCCATTTGACCAAGTTGACCCAAAAAAACAAAACCGTCAAGGTTGACGTGAACCGCACAGGCGACAAGTTCAAACCCAGCAAATAGGCGTTGATGGGAGGCGCGCCCGCATGGGCCAAGAAAGAGGTGAAGCCCGAAGCCATTGCGAGCACCGCCCCCGTGGGTCGTGTGGGTTGGCTCAAGAGCTTGGCTGTGGGCCAAAAAACGCGTTGCGCCAAAAACAGCAGCGTGCTGACCCCCACCATGATCGAGACGGATTGGGTGTCCAGCGACTTGAAGGACAAATAGCCCAGAAACACACCCACCAAGGAGCAAGGCACGAGCCACTTGAGGAGTGCCATGTCCATGTCTTGGCGGTAAGCACGCAAGCCCAAAATATCAAGCACCAACAAGATGGGCATCAGTATCGCGGCGGCCGTGGGCACACTCACCACCATGGCCATCAAAGGCACCGCCATCGATCCGAGACCCGAAGCAAAACCGCTTTTGCTCAGCCCCAGCAACAGCACGGCAGGGATGGCCACCCCATAAAAGAGGGGGTCCATCACGGGCCAATCGAACAACTCAGAGGACCTGGCAGGCTTGCTCGAAACTCAACCTGGGGTTGCGAGCCCACAGCTTGGTGTTGTCACCGTGGCCCAAATTCACCAAAAAATTGGCACTCCAACGGCCATCGGGGAAAAACTCTTGGTTGACCTTGGCGGCGTCAAAACCACTCATGGGCCCGCAGTCCAAGCCATAGGCCCTGGCGGCCATCATGAAATAAGCGCCGCCCAGGGTGCCGTTGCGACTGGCAGTGGCAGCAGCGAGCGCCGCATTGCCTTCAAACATCTGTTGGGCATCGGGCTTATTGGGAAAGCATTGGGGCAAGTGCTCATAAAAATGGTTGTCGGTGGCCACAATCACACACACCGGTGCAGACTTGGTCTTGTCGACATTGCCTGGGCTCAAAGCGGGGTACAAGCGCGCCTTGGCCGCTTCGTTGGTCAAAAACACATAGCGAGTGGGCTGTGTGTTCATGGAGGTGGCGCCCATTTTGGCCAACTCGTAAATGTCGTGCAGGGTCTGGGTTGCCACGGGTTGGTCCAAAAATCCATTGGCCGTTCGGGCATCATGAAAGAGGGCATGCATGGCTGCTTGATCGATGGTCATCTCTAGTTCCTTTTTTTAGTTCACAACATAATCCACTTGATGGCGTGCTGTTCGCACGCCGTCGAGTTCTTTCTTCAATTGTTCATGCAATGGATGAGTGGCATAAGCGGCCAAGTCCTGGGCTTGCTCAAACTCCGTGTAGAGCACCACATCGCATGCGTAATCAATGCCACTCACATCCACACCGACTTCGAGATGCAGCAGTCCCGGGATTTTGCCCTTCAAGGCATTGAATCCCGAGCACACGCGAGCGATGTTGTCCTGGCGCTCGCGCTCAGTGTCCCCGCGCACGCGCCACATCACGATGTGTTTGATCATTGCAAAACGCCTTCCATTCTAATGAATTTTTACTTTTTACCCGCCCACCCAATCAGCGGCCAGGCTGCGGGGGGGCGCAAGGGGCTCACTCGGGCTGAATCCCCAGCACATGGATCAAGGGCACCCAACGTGCCATATCTTTCTTGAGCGCTTGACGGCTCTCTTGAGGGCCCCAGGCGAGCACGCGACCGCCTTGTTTTTCAAAACGGGCTTTGACGTCGGGCGACTGCATCGAATCGCGCACCAAGGCGCTCAAATAGGCCATCTCTTTGGCCGGTGTTTTGGCGCTGGCAAAGAGTCCAAACCACGACTCGAGCTCCAAGCCCTCAATCCCACTCTCGAGCAAGGTGGGCACTTGCGGGTGCATGGGCAGGCGTTGTGAGCCCGAGACAGCAAGGGCTTGCAAACGCTGCGCATCCACATGCACGCGGGCGGTGGAGGACAAATCAAAAAACAAATCCACCCGACCCCCCATCAAATCCGTGTAGGCCGCTTGGGCTCCGCGGTAAGGCACGTGGATGAGCTCCACACCCGCCACATGGCAAAGTGCGGCCGCAATCACGTGCTGCCCGGTTCCATTCCCCGCTGAGGCGTAAGTGACTTGGCCTGGGTGCGAACGCGCGTAATCCAACCAATCTTTGAGCGTCTTGAGCTTGGCATCCAAGCGTGACACCAAGGTGTAGCTGTACCCCACCGCCAAGCCCAAAGGCTCGAAGTCTTTCACCGGGTCGTAGGACAAATTTTTATACAGGCCCGCG
>CAISQQ010000271.1 GCA_903887655.1 uncultured Burkholderiales bacterium | reverse complement strand
ATTCACAGAAAGTTGATTGAGGCTCGCAACGCAGGTACTGCAGTTCTCCTTATCAGTGAGGATTTGGATGAGCTGTTGCAACTGTCTGACCGAATTGCTGTTATCTCATCGGGGCGGGTGGTCTATGAGGTAAATGCCAAAGAGGCTGAGCGCGATATTCTTGGCATGCATATGGGCTCACTCATGGCGGAGCAGGAGCCGAGCTCATGATTAGCATAGAAGCAAAACCTTATATTTTTGAATTCAAGCCCAACTCAACTGCACTCGTGATCATCGATATGCAAAGGGATTTTGTTTTACCTGGCGGTTTTGGGCAGAGCTTGGGCAATGATGTGAGTCCATTGCGATTGATCGTACCAAAGATTGAAGCTCTTCTTGGGATGTGGAGGAGTTTGGGCGCTTGTGTGGTCCATACACGAGAATCTCACTTGCCAGATTTGAGCGATTGCCCACCCAGCAAGCTCAAGCGCGGGAATCCTAAATTGAGTATTGGTGACTTGGGGCCCATGGGGCGACTCTTGGTGAGGGGCGAATACGGATGCGACATCATTGATGAGTTGCGTCCTCTACCCTCAGAGATTGTGATCGATAAACCGGGCAAAGGGGCATTTTTTCAAACGTCGCTTATGGAGCAACTCACCCACAGGGGTATCACGCATCTCATTTTCACGGGGGTTACAACTGAGGTTTGTGTGCAAACGTCTATGCGTGAGGCCAACGACAGAGGTTTTGAGTGTCTGGTCGTGGATGATGCAACAGAGAGCTATTTCCCACATTTCAAGGCTGCAACGCTTGCCATGATTGTGGCACAAGCTGGTATTGTGGGGTGGAGTGCATCTACCCAAGCAATATTTAATGGATTTAAGGGGCAACAAAGTGAGTGAATTTCCTATTGGTATTCAAGCTTGGCTAGATGCTTACCGAGACCAAGGTGAGACGCCTAGAAGCTTGATTTCTAGGTGGTTGCAAGCTCATTCGATACCCGATGTTGCATGGATTACGCGTTTGAATTTGGATCAACTTGACGGACAATTGAGGTACTTGGAGTTGCATAGCCCTCAAGATTTACCACTTTATGGGGTTCCATTTGTCGCCAAAGACAATATCGATTTGGCCTTGGTTCCAACCACTGCTGCATGCCCCTCCTATGCTTACGTACCTTCGCAGAGTGCTAGCGTGGTCCAAAAACTATTGCAAGCTGGGGCGATATGTGTGGGCAAGACGAATTTAGATCAATTTGCCACGGGTTTGGTGGGGGCAAGGTCACCATATGGAGCGGTTCCCAACTCTTTCAGACCAGATTTCGTGAGTGGCGGATCTAGTTCGGGCTCTGCTGTGTTGGTGGCCAAAGGAGTGGTGCCTTTTTCGTTGGGCACTGACACTGCAGGCTCGGGTCGGGTGCCCGCGGGGCTCAATAACTTGGTAGGCTTCAAGCCCAGTCCTGGAAGTGTACCCATGAAAGGCGTTGTGCCGGCTTGTAAGAGCTTAGATGTGGTTTCAATTTTTGCGCTCACTTCGTCAGATGCCTCAAGGGTCATGAGGGTGATGGAGGGAGCCCAGCAGGAGCCTAAATACCAGACTTACGCTCTTGGGAGTTCTTGGTTGGGTCGAACTAATGCGCCAATTCGCCTCGGTGTGCCCATTGAGCCTGGTTGCGACCATTCTTTGGGTTTTGACATTTGCTTTGAGTGGGCAATTGAGCGCGCTGCTTCTATGGGGTTTGAGTTGGTGCGAGTGGACATGTCCCCAATGTACGAAGCTGCCGAACTTCTCTACTACGGTCCTTGGGTCGCAGAGCGTTATGCAAGTGTTGAATCATTTTTAGAATCAAATGCACTTGACTTTAATCCCGTGGTGAGAAAAGTCATTGAAAGCGCCAAGCAGTACAGTGCCAGTGATGCCTTCAAAGCCCGCTATAAGTTAGAAGAAATACGATTGAAGGTGGACTCTCTATGGCAAAGCATAGATGCGCTGATGGTTCCAACAGTAGCCACTGCGCCTACCCTTTTGGCGCTTGAGAAGGATCCCATTTTGGAGAACTCAAAGTTGGGTCAATATACCAATTTTGTAAATCTTTTAGGCCAATGTGCCATTGCTGTACCAAGTTTCGTGTCTGAGAGTGGTTTGCCCTTTGGTGTCACATTTATTGCGCCTGGAGGTAAGGATGCTGCCTTGATTGAATTGGCTAAAACTTGGGAGAAGGGTTTGGACCTGCCATTGGGTCGTCATTTGTCAGATAGAGCGCACATGGAGATGAACGAGACTGGTCAAAACCATATGCCTCAAAGTGCGCCTAGTCTGAAATTGGCTGTGGTTGGCGCTCATTTGTCGGGAATGCCTTTGAACTCTCAGTTGACAGATAGAGGTTGTCGTCTGATTGGAGAGACTCAGACTGCACCCGCTTATCGGCTTGTTGATTTGGACAACACGACGCCTAAAAAACCTGGCCTATTTAGAGTCGATCAGGGTGGGGTGAGCATTGCGATTGAAGTTTACGAGATGCCTCTCGCTCAAATGGGTTCTTTTTTAACTTCGATTCCTCACCCCTTAGGTTTGGGAAAAGTAGAGCTCGTGAGTGGTGAGTGGGTGAGCGGATTCATTTGTGAGTCAATTGGCGAAGTGGGTGCGCGTGACATCAGTGAATTTGGTGGTTGGAAAAAATACTTGGCGACATTATGAAAAACAATGAAATAAATTTGGAACCAGTGCATCACGAATTGACCCAGGTTTTTCAAGCCTATGAAAAGGCATTGATGGATAATGATGTTGAGGCTCTAAATGGTTATTTTTGGCCAGATGCAAGAGTTACGCGTTATGGTATTGCAGACAAACAAATTGGATTTGATGCTTTGGTAGATTTTAGGCGCAAGACCCCAGCTCCTGACTTCACCCGTGAATTACATGATGTTCGAATAACTACCTTCGGCTTTGAATTTGGAACATGGAAGAAGCGCGATCGATCCACAAGACGCTTTACCCGATCTCCAAAACAATTTTCATTGAAACGAATCCGATCCCCGTGAAGACGGCGCTCGGAATGATGGGCATGATCAAACCGGAACTCCGGATGCCGCTTTGTGAAATGAGACCGGAAAACGAAGCGAGGCTTAAAAGTGTTCTCAAGAACCTCGGAGTTATCAGCTGAGAATAAACGGTGAAGGCTTCCGGTTACGGCGAGGATGCCCGTTTCGTTTTTGGGTTAGGGTTACGCAACCGT
>CAISQQ010000270.1 GCA_903887655.1 uncultured Burkholderiales bacterium | reverse complement strand
GTTTTTTAGATACCAAGATAGAAAAAATTTTAGCCATGAGCCACAAGAACGACGGTTACCCCGATTTACACGACCATTTGGAATCCCTCAAAGCTCGCGGTCTTTTGCAAGTCATTGACAAAGCGATTGACAAAGACTCTGAGCTTCACCCCTTGGTACGCTGGCAGTTTGTGGGCGGCATGGAGGAGTCAGAGCGCAAGGCTTTTATTTTCACCAACATCGTCAACGCCCAAGGCCGTCGCTATGACATCCCCGTGGTGGTGGGGGCACTGGCCGCCAATCGTGAAATCTACAGCGTGGGCATGGGCTGCTCAGTCGAGCAAATCCAAGCCCGTTGGGATCACGCCATCAATCACCCCATCAAGCCCGTCATGGTGGACAAGCCCGAGTGCCAAGAGGTCATCCACCAAGGGGCAGATTTGCTGGGCGAGGGCAAGGGGCTTGACATGCTGCCCATCCCCATCTCCACACCCGGCTTTGATAGTGCTCCCACACTCACCGCCACGAATGTGATCACCAAACACCCTGAGACCGGTGTTCAAAACATGGGCACCTACCGAGCTGCCTTGAAGGCCTCTGACCGCATGGTCGTGCGCATGGCCACGCGAGTCGGTGGTGCGGGTGGGTACTTGCACTACCAGGCCTGGAAGGCACTGGGTCACAAGACCATGCCGTGTGCCGTCGTGCTTGGCTGTCCGCCGAGTGTGGCCTTCATGGGCCCACAGAAAATGCCCATCGGCGTTGATGAGTTGGAGGTCGCGGGTGGCTTGGCCGGTGTGGCCATTCGCATTGCCCAAGCCCACAGCGTGCCGCTCACCGTCCCTGCAGAGTCTGAGATCGTGATCGAAGGCGAGATTGATCTGGAGTTTTTGGAGCCCGAGGCGCCATTTGGTGAGTCGCATGGACACGTGGCTTTGGAGGAATTCAATTTGCCCATGAAAATCACGGCCATCACCCACCGTTTGAAACCCGTGATTCCCTCCTACTTGAGCCAAGTCGCCCCCTCCGAGTCAAGCGTCATCAAGCGCGTGGCCTATGAGCCGCTTTTCACCGCTCACCTCAAAAATGCGTTGGGCATCAAGGGCGTGAAGAAGGTCTCCCTTCACGAGCCACTCACCGGACTGCTCAGGGTCACCATCATCACCTTGGAGCGCGATGTCCCCAAAACCGAGGTCTGGCGTGCGCTCTATGGTGCAGCGTTTTTCAAAGGCGACTGCGGCAAAATTTGTATTGCCGTCAACGATGACATCGACCCCGACAATGCCGATGCCATTTTGTGGGCCATGGCCTACCGCATGAACCCCAAGGAGGATGTGCAGACCCTGGATCACCGCGGCCAAGGCCACGGCCCCAAGCGAGAAAACGATGGTGAGGAGGATTCGACCTTGCTCATGGACGCCACCATGAAGTCGGCCATGCCGCCTTTGGCCTTGCCCACGCGTGAATACATGGAACGGTCCAAAGAAATTTGGCAAGAGTTGGGCTTGCCCAAACTGCGTCCCCAAGCGCCTTGGTTTGGCTACACCTTGGGTGACTGGTTGCCCCAGTGGGACGAGGCCGCCAAAAAAGCCGCCACCGGACGCTATTTGGAAAATGGGTTGGTGAGCTTGAAGCAGCAAAGAAATGATGTCAAAGCTGAGAGTAAATTCAGGCCCGGCGAGGACGCTTAAAGCATGGCAACAGCATCCAGAAATTCGACTAAAAATCAACCGGTGGTGAAGATCACCACGAGCGCCAAGTTGACCCCATACGCCAAGTCGGCCAAGACCGCAAAGTCGATCAATTCTGTCGCAGTCAGTCGTGGGCATGGCCACGACACCCCCAGGCGCTTGATTGTCGGCATCAGTGGAGCCTCGGGCATTGTGTATGGCGTTCGAATTTTGCAAGTCCTTCAAGGCTCGGGCATCGAGACCCATTTGGTGATGAGCGATTCGGCTCGCATGACATTGTCGACTGAAATGAGTCTGAGTTTTGAAGAGGTGTGTGACTTGGCGACTCAAGTTCACAATGCCAAAAACGTGGGCGCGACGATCTCCTCGGGTTCCTTCAAAACCATGGGCATGGTCGTGGCACCTTGCTCGATTCGCTCCTTGTCGGAAATTGCTTACGGGCTCACCAGTACTTTGCTCTCCAGAGCCGCAGACGTGGTCCTCAAAGAGCGTCGCCGCTTGGTCTTGATGGTGCGCGAGACGCCACTGCACGCGGGTCATTTGAAAGCGATGACCCAAGCGTGTGAGAACGGTGCCATTTTACTCCCGCCCATGCCCGCTTTTTATGCTCGCCCCCAAACCTTGGATGACATGGTCAATCACACCGTGGGCCGCTGCTTGGATCTCTTTGATATCGAGACCGACATGGTCAATCGTTGGGCAGGGATGGGGGGTAAGAGGGGGAAGGGATGAGATGATGATTTCTCATCTGGAACCGACCTAGAGCGTCTCACCATTGTCTGCAGTTCATCAACAATAGCCTCATCCACACGATCATGCATTCAACCCGTGCAGGATGCCAACACCCATTAGGGAGACTTCAATGCGCAACACCTTCAGACTGCCAATTTCACACAAGCGTCCTTTGCTTAACCCAGTCCAACACCGGGCTCCTTGGCGAAAAGCCTGGGTGGTGATGCTCGCGGCCGCCCTTTTGCAAGGCCCACTGGCCTGGGCCCAAGGCAGCAACAGCTATCCCAATAAACCCATTCGCATGGTCTTGGGTTACGGTGCGGGTGGCGTGGCCGATATCACGGCGAGACTGGTCGCGCAAAAACTCTCTGAGGCCTTGGGCCAGCAAGTGGTGGTGGACAACCGTCCATCGGCCGCAGGCGTGGTGGCGGGCGACATGGTGGCCAAGGCCGACCCCGATGGCTACACCTTGCTGCACATGAACTATGGCAATGCGGTGAGTCAGGCACTTTTTAAAAAATTGCCCTATGACATCAAAAAAGATTTTTCGCCGATCTCGGCCATGGGCTTTTTTGATGTCTTGATGTTAGTGGATAAAAATTCAGACATCCAAAACGTTCAAGACTTCATTGCCAAGGCCAAAGCCGCGCCAGACAAATACAACATTGGCTCGGTCAGCTTGGGCTCGGGCCAACACTTCTCAGCCGTGTTGTTTCAAAACATGGCTGCATTGCACTCGACCGTCTTGATCCCCTACAAAACAACACCTTCCTTGATGCTTGCGTTGAAGGGCAAGGACGTGAGCGTGGCGTTTGAGATCATCTCCCCGGCCTTGGCCTTGGTGAAGGCCGGGGAGGTGAGGGTATTGGCGGTATCGGGCTCCAACCGTTTCAAGGGCTTGCCCGATGTCCCGACCATGATGGAGAGTGGCGTCAAGGGCTACGATGTGAAGGCTTGGAATGGCGTGGCCGCGCCCGCCAAAACACCGCAAGCCATCATCGAGCGCTTGAACAAAGAGATCAATGCGATCTTGGCCATGCCCGACGTTAAACAACGGTTTTTGGAGGTCGGGATCGACTCCCGCGGGGGCACGCCCGATGAGCTCAAAGAGTTGATGTCCACGGAAGTTGATAAATGGAATAATTTGGTCAACACCATGAAAATTGAACGCATGTGAGTCGGTGAGTGCAGTTTTCAGACTCGGCGCTTTCACACAAGGCTCCATCGAGCGCGATTAAGTGCAGAGTCTGGCTCGAGAGATCCGTTTTGGCCGCTGAGTGGTTCCACGCCCTGGGCTGTGTGTCTGAAGGGTCAAACGAGCGATGGGTCAAGCTCAACTAGGGTTCTCTAGGCGTTCGAAGTTCACAATAAAGGCCAGCAATTCAATGAAACACACTTTATTTGTTTATTACAAAGTGCCTCATGCAGAGCACGCCAGTGCCAAGGTGTTGGTGGATGAGGCCTTGGCTCAGATTCAGCTTCGATTCAAGTCGCTTCAGATCAACTTGATGCGTCGCCCTGAAGTCTCCAGTGAAGGTTTAGAGACTTGGATGGAGGTCTACCACCACCCAAGTGGAGTGAGTGCTGAGATGAAAGCCCACATCGCGACGGTGTTCACCAACGCAGGTCTTTCATACAAGCGCGCCATTGAGGATTTTATCGATCTGAAGGATTGATGGCAGGCTCTTCACGAGGAGTGGACCTGATCATGGGGGGGAATCCATCCTGGCCCTTGCATGATCGTCAAGGTGTCGTTGCACCCAAGGTTGAGGTTGATATCCAGCCTAAAAAGACGGCTCACTCGTGCTCTTTGTGCTTGTCTTCCTGGCGCTTTTCCGCCTTCTTTTGGTCTTCTTTGCCCGACGCTTCTTTGGATTCTGTGGCCGAGTTTGTCTTGGAATCATGGCCTTCGCGGGCTTTTTTCCTGGCCTCAAACTCTTCGCGGCGTTTTTTACGAAGTGCCTGAGGACTGTTGTCCTCTTCTTCACCCTTGAGTTCGGCTTCGCGCTTGGCCTGGGCCAAGTCCTGGAAATAGCGCCAACATGCTTTGTCGGCCAAAACATCGCTCTTGTTGGTCAAGCAGTACTGGCGGTGCACGTGTTTTTTGGAGTCGGTGATGATCACGCTTCGGTACAGCGTCTTGTCTTTGATGTACATGATGACCGTTCGCACCTCAGGACACTCTTCGGTCAAAATGCATTCGCGCATCCCGTCCGAGCCCGTGTAAAACTCCAGCATGAGGTAGGGCAATTTTTTGCCCAAACTGGATGGATACAGGTGCAAGGCGCAGG
>CAISQQ010000269.1 GCA_903887655.1 uncultured Burkholderiales bacterium | reverse complement strand
GCCAAATCTAAAACCACCTCCAAATTGGTGTCAGAGCAAGAAGTGATGACGCCGGCACGTCCAACACCGTTTCTCTCGCCCAGTTCGGTGGCTATTTCCACTGAAATTTCCATGATTTTTTTTCTCTCCGCAATCGACATGGAGAAAAATTCAGCCTGTTTTCCCGCCACGAAAACACCTCCGAGCTCAAGATCGCTTAACCAATGGTGAAAGTTCTCGCGGTAAGCCTCTTCATCCAGGGCCAATGAATCGTTGAAGGGCGTGAGGTTGGCGGCCCAAATGCCTGTGAAATACGCTTTGGCATAGGCCTTCGCATCTTCTTTCTTGTACTTCATCAATTCACCCTTTCGTTTTTTTGCGCTTTAAAAGTGTCCATAACTTCTCTGAAGTCAATGGAAAATCTACATCTTCATCCACCGAGAGCCTTAGCGCATCTCGGGCTGCATTGAGCAAGGACGCTGGAACGCCAATGCAACCCGCCTCCCCCACGCCCTTGGCTCCCAAGAGATTATGAGGACTTGGGGTCTGCTCACTGTGGACGTGAATGTCAGGGATGTCATCGGCTCTGGGGATAGCATAATCCATCAACGATCCGCTCAAAAGTTGACCGTTGTCATCGTAGACGATTTGCTCCATCATTGCTTGGCCAATGCCCTGCGCACACCCACCCATGAGTTGATCTTTCGCCAGTTCAGGGTCTATCTGAACGCCTGCATCGTCGACAAAAACCAGCTTTTCAATCAGGGGTTTACCCGTATCGCTATCGATGGACAAGCGGGAGATGACACATCCGCAGCTCCATGCTTCTTCAGAATGGAAGGTATCACTCACGAAGATGGGCAAGGGTTCACCGTTGTTTTTTCTGCGAAGAGCTTCGCGGCACACCTTCACCACCGCACTACCGCCAATGGATATGCTTCGGCTCGCCAAGGCCCCAAGGCCTGGGGGCCCAAAGTCTGTGTCACCCAACTTGACGGTGATTTGTGAGGGGTGACAATGCAATTCTTTGGCGGCGATGTTGGCAAACGTGGTCTCATGGCCCTGGCCCTGGGCGGGTGCACCGCAATAGAGGGTCCAGGTGTGGTCATCCTTCCAATCAATCGAGGCAGACTCCCACCCCATTCCACAAGGCTCGATGTAGAAGGCGACGCCTATACCGATGAGTTCATGTTGATCGCGCCGAATGGCTTGAAGCTTCCTTTCCGCCTCATAGTCAAACAAGGCTCGCGCCTTCAAGAGCACTTTGCGGTAATCCCCCGAGTCGAGTGTTTCACCGGTGGGCGTTTTAAAGGGCATGTCATCGGAGGAAATTAAGTTTTTCAGCCGAAAGTCCAACACATCCATCTGGCAAAGGTTGGCAGCTTTGTCCATGAGCGTTTCCATGATGACGGCGGCCTCTGGGCGGCCAGCGCCCCGATAAATGTTGACCGGTGCGGTGTTGCTCAGATGCGCCTCTCCCTTGATATCCATGCTTGAAACCCGGTAGGGTCCCGGCAAAATCCGCGTCGCGTTTCTGAGCGGAACCACTGCAGAAAAAGGCAACCATGCACCCAGATCACAGCTCACTTGGGCAGACAGGCGGTGTAGTTGGCCCTCTTTTGAACAAGAAAGTTGCCCCTTCAAGCTTGAACCACGCCCGTGCATTCCCGTTAAAAATTCCTCTGAGCGAGTCGAGACCCACTTGATCGATCGCTGGAGTCGTTTTGTCGCCCACACCACGATCAACTCTTCCGGATAAACCGAAGACTTGAATCCAAATGCACCGCCAACGTTTTGCATGGAGACTCGGACCCGGTCAACGGGCACATTCAATAGATTGGAAAAATCAACTTGCGCTCTGCTTGGCGTTTGGCTACCCAATGAGATATGAAATGAATCCGTTGTGATGTCGTAGCGGGAGAGCACAGCGCGAGGCTCAAGCGTCAGCGCAATGACCCGCGGCATCTTCAAAGCCGAGAAGACTTCCCGTTGATCAACTTGAGAGACAGAATCACTTTTCTTGAAGTGTATAGAAAAGAGGGGATCTTTTTTCTCAACCACCAACGCAGTCTTCTCATGATCGATGACGACTTCAATGCGCTCAGCAGCGTTTTGTGCCTCCCATTGGCTCTTGGCAATGACCACGGCCAACGGCTGCCCCACATGGCTGATTTCTGTGG
>CAISQQ010000268.1 GCA_903887655.1 uncultured Burkholderiales bacterium | reverse complement strand
GAGCCCGTCAGCACCCACCAAACAGCCCGAGGCGAACGATGTTCGCCTTTTTTATTGTTTTTCTCTCCTTGTGGGGTTGTATGTTTGATTTCATCCGTCAGCACACCAAAATCATGCAGTTTTTGTTGTTTCTGCTGATTTTCCCGTCTTTCGTCTTGTTCGGTATTGATGGCTACAACCGTTTTTTAGACCAAGGGGAGACTGTTGCGAGCGTGGACGGTCAAAAAATCAATCAACCAGAATGGGACAACGCCCATAAAAATGAGGTGGACCGCATGCGTGCGTCCATGCCCAATTTGGATGTGAAGATGTTTGATTCACCCATGGCCAAATTCGCCACATTGGAGAAATTGGTCAAGCAAAAAGTGCTTTCCGTGGCATCGGACAAGTTGAATCTTCAAGTCAGTGACCAACGCTTGGCCAGTGCCTTGGCGGCTGATCCCACCATTGCCTCATTGAAACGCGCTGATGGTACCTTGGACATGGAGCGTTACCAAGGGCTGTTGGCCTCTCAGGGCATGAGTCCCGAGCAGTTTGAGTCGCGCATGCGCGTGGACTTGGCCATGCAGCAAGTTTTGATGGGCGTGAGCGCGAGTGCAACGAGCAATAACGCCATGCTCGAGACGGCCTTGAACGCCTACTACGAAAAGCGTGAAGCTCAGGTGATTAAATTCACGCCCTCCGAGCAGCTCAGTCAGATTAAATCGTCGGCTGAAGACTTGCAAGCCTATTACAAGGCACATTCGGCATTGTTTCAGTCCCCAGAGCAAGCGAGCATCGAGTACGTCGTGCTGGACATGCCCTCCGTGCTCAAGGGGATCACATTGGCTGAATCTGATCTCAAGACCTATTACGAGCAAAACCAATCCAAATTGAGTGGACAAGAAACCCGACGAGTCAGTCATATTTTGTTCACAATTGCCAGCGACCAACCCACGGCAGAAAAAGACAAAGTCAAACAAAAAGCCCAAGGGGTTTTGGACGAATTGAAGAAGTCGCCTGAAAAATTCGCATCACTGGCCAAACAATATTCCCAAGACCCGGGTTCCGCCAACAAAGGTGGCGACTTGGATTTCTTTGGACGCGGTGCGATGGTCAAACCTTTTGAGGACGTGGCTTTTTCTTTGTCCAAGGGGCAAACCAGTGATTTGGTGGAGACTGATTTTGGTTACCACATCATCAAAGTGACCGATATCAAGTCACCCAAGACCGTCAGTTTTGAAGCCTCTCGTGCTGGGATTGAGGCCGAGGTCAAACGTCAAGAGGGGCAAAAGAAATTTGCGGAATTGGCCGAGACGTTCACCAACTTGGTGTACGAGCAGCCTGACAGTTTGAAGCCTGCAGCGGATAAATTGAAGTTGGACATCGTGAGCGTGAATGATGTCAAGCGTGACCCCTCCCCTGTGGCCAATGGGCAGCCTTCTTGGATCAAAAATCCCAAGTTCTTGGCCGCCATTTTCGCGGCCGATGCGATTGAGAAAAAGCACAACACCCAGGCGGTCGAGGTGGGCTCGAACACCTTGGTTGCTGCGCGAATTCGCGAGTATCAACCTGCTCGGGTTCGCGAGTTTGAGGCGGTCAAGGCCCAGGTTGAAATCCTTTGGAAAAAAGAAAAATCAGAACAACTGGCCAAGCAAATGGGAGAGCAAAAGCTCAAGGCTTGGCGTGAAAAGCCTGAATCGGCCAATTTACCGAGCGCCGTGACCATCTCCAGGGAGAAATCGAAGGACTGGTCTTCCAAGCTCATTGAAGCGGTGCTCAGAGCGCCTGCGACGAGTTTGCCTGTGTGGGTTGGGGTTGATTTAGGAGCTGAAGGCTACGCGGTGGTCAAAATCCTGAAGGTGGACCCCTCTGATGCGATGGCGGGCGACCGCAGCCGGGAAAAATCCCAACTCACAGCATGGTTATCGGATGCTGAAAGTGCTGCTTATTACGATTATTTGAAAGACCGGTTCAAAGCAACCATTAAAAAAGCCAACCCCTTAGAGCCCTTGGTTAGCCAAAAGTAAGCAAAGAGGAGGGCCTGGCCATTGACGCTGGAACCCGATCATCAGTTATAATCATGCACACGGTGGCTGTAGCTCAGTTGGTAGAGTCCAGGATTGTGATTCCTGTTGTCGTGGGTTCGAGCCCCATCAGCCACCCCAAAATGCTCAATGAAATCAAGGACTTAACGGTCCTTGATTTTTTTTCGTCTGCGCAAATCCAGTAGCATAGTAGCAAATCCAGTAGCATATTTTTGGACAAGTTAGAACTCACTACTCGAGTACCCAGTCAACAGAGCCAATGCGTCTCTTCAATGTCCGCCAAGGGTCTAGGTCATTCGCACGACAACATTTTTAATAAATCTTAATTTCGTGCGGTATTTTTCTCTCGCCAGCAAAGATTTGAATGACATG
>CAISQQ010000267.1 GCA_903887655.1 uncultured Burkholderiales bacterium | reverse complement strand
GCGCGCAGGTTTGCAGCAGCAACGAAACAACGTGAGGCTGATCGCCCCCGCCGACGGAGTCGTGACGACGCGTGATGCGGAGTCAGGCACCACAGTTGTTGCCGGTCAGCCGGTGATTCGTTTAATTGATCCCCAAAGTCTTTGGGTCAAACTACGCTTGGATCAAGGACGATCTGCTGGCTTAAAAGCTGGGCTTGACGCCCATATCGTTGTTCGTTCGCAAGCGCAGAACAGTTTTAATGGTCAGGTTGTTCGTGTCGATTTACTAAGTGACAGCGTGACCGAAGAGCGTGTAGCACTGGTCTCGTTTTCACAAATACCCAAAGATGTTTCTGTTGGAGAGGTGGCCGAGGTCACCTTGGCGCTTCTACTTGTTGAGAAAGCGCTGCTTATTCCTAATGCCAGCATTCAACGGCAAGGCGACACCATGGGGGTGTGGCGCTTGATCAACGGCAAGCCAGTCTTTACAAAGATACGCGTTGGTGCCTCCAGCCTCGACGGCGATATGGTTGTTTTGGAAGGTTTGCAGCTCAATGACCAAGTGGTGGTCTACAGCCAAGAACCCTTGACTAAAAGCAGTCGCGTGCGTGTGGTTGAGACCTTACGATGATCAGCCTAGCCGGGCGCGATATTCTTAATTCGTGGCAAAAATTTGTGCTCACGGGTATGGGCTTGGGGTTACTGATCGGCGTCACACTGACAATGGCGGGCGTTTATCGCGGCATGGTGGACGATGCGAAAGCACTGCTCAGCAACAGTGGAGCAGATGTTTGGGTCGTACAAAAAGACACACAAGGTCCGTATGCAGAGCCCTCGACTATCAAAGATGATGTGGTTCGCAGCCTATTAGGCATGCCCGGTGTGATACGCGCCGCTAATGTGACTTACTTCACGATGCAGGTAAGCCATAGCGGTAATGACATGCGCGCCATGGTGGTGGGAATGGAGTCAGGTCAACCTGGAGAGCCTTCGCACTTAGTCGCAGGACGTTATTTGACGCGCAGTCATTACGAGGCCATCGCCGATGTCAAAACTGGTTTCTCGATTGGAGACCGCATTGGCATTCGACGTCATGAATACACCGTGGTTGGTTTGACACAGCGCATGGTGTCTTCTGGCGGTGATCCGATGGTATTCATCACCATCAAGGATGCACAAGACGCTCAATTTCTAAAAGATAACGATGCTATCTTGAACGACAGGGTTAGAACAGCGGCTAATCCCGCCATCAACAGGCCGGGTGTTCCTGGTGTTCTTGAGGCAGTGCAAGCAACTCAAACCAATAGTCATAACGTTAATGCGGTATTGATTCAGGTCGATAGTGAATTCTCGCCAGAACAGGTGGTGCAATCTATACGCCGCTGGAAACACTTAGAGGCTTTTACGCGAGAGGGCATGGAAGAAATTTTGGTCGTCAAATTGATCGCCACCTCAGCCAAGCAAATTGGCATGTTCTTGGTGATTTTGGCCATCGTGAGTGCGGCCATTGTGGCGTTCATCATCTACACCATGACACTGGGAAAGATACGCGAAATTGCGGTGCTTAAACTCATCGGCACACGCAACAGCACGATCGCATGGATGATTCTTCAACAAGCTCTAGGCCTTGGCTTGATTGGCTTTGTCGTTGGAAAAGTTGCTGCCACATTTTGGGCGCCCGTCTTTCCAAAATTTGTTTTGCTAGAGCAGGGCGACGCTGTGACAGGATTTATCGTCACTCTGTTGATTTGCGCATTGGCCAGCACCTTGGCGATTCGAGCCGCGCTGGCAGTGGATCCGGGTGAGGCGATTTCGTGATAACAAATACATCGCAAACACCACGTGCAGGTGGCATCGTGATCGAAGGATTGCGCAAGGTCTATGGCCACGGCGACACGGCATTTGAAGCGCTTAAAAATGTCAACATGACGGTGGCCGCAGGTGAGGTGGTGGGACTGGTGGGGCCATCGGGCTCAGGCAAAAGCACCTTGCTGAAATGCCTGGGTGCCATCATTGAGCCCACCGCTGGAAAAATGACCTTGGGTGGTGATGTGATTTACGACCAAGTTTGGAAAATTCCAGACTTAAGAACACTGCGGCGTGATCGCATTGGATTTATCTTTCAAGCGCCTTATTTAATTCCGTTTTTAGATGTCACTGACAACGTGGCGTTGTTGCCTATGTTGGCGGGCGTGAGCAACCAAAAGGCACGAGAGCGAGCGCTGGAATTATTGAAAGCACTGGATGTTGCGCATCGTGCACAGGCCGAGCCTTCTCAGCTCTCAGGTGGAGAGCAGCAGCGTGTATCCATCGCACGTGCATTGGCCAATCGCCCCCCAGTCATATTGGCCGACGAGCCTACCGCGCCTTTGGACAGTGAGCGCGCTTTAGGCGTGATGCGCATCTTGAATCAAATGGCCAAGCAGTCGCAAACGGCCATCATTGTGGTGACGCATGATGAAAAGATCATTCCAACCTTCAAGCGGATTTACCAAATTCGCGATGGCGAAACGGTCGAGGTGGAAGGCGAAGGGCGATCAGTTGATTGATACAAATGTCGTCAATAGCTAAGCCAGTTGCTTGGCAATCGTTTTGGCAGTTAGTCTTTCAAAATAACGCCATTCACATCAAGGACCCTGGTGTGTATTGGAATGCCTTGTCCCACGCTTTGGGATACGGTGCAAAATTCCTCGAATTGGCTCAGCACTCGCTCTACGTTCTCTAATTGAGCGGCTGCCACTCCTAATTTCATCTTGGCAGCTATCTTTAAAACTCGAGCGCGACCTTGCTCGTTGCGACCTAATTGGGCCTGTACTTCACAGTGAATGGGTTCTGGCGCTTGCTTGAACTTGCGAAACGCAAACAACAGCGAATCACTTAAGCAGTTGCCCACCGCTGCGCACAACAGCTGCACAGGTGATGGGCCAGTGCCTGTGCCCAAAGGGGCAGGTTCGTCACTGGTGAGTACTGGCATGTTGTCATCAAAATGAATGTCAAAGCGGTAGTCTGATTGCTGTTGCAAGTGAACAGTGATGGTTTTTTCGGTCATGATGTTTTCAGTGGATGACTTCAGGTGTCAAGGCTTGGATAGCTTGGTAGTTGGTTAAAAACACTTGGCCGTGCAAATGCGCCAAGAACTGTGTGGTGTTGAGTTTGTCCATCACCGGTCCTTTGATTTCCGAAAAGTGCAAAGCGATGCCGGAGTCTTTCAGACGGCTGGCGATGGCTTCTAAACTCTCCAAAGCGCTGGCATCAATGTCGTTGACAGCTGAGCATTGCAGCAGGACATGTTGCAGTTCTGGGCGGGCTGCTACCTCGGCGTTGATGCGATCTTCCACGCCACGCGCGTTGGCGAAAAACAAACTGGCATCCACCCGCAGGCAGACCAGATTGGGACTGGTCAACACATCATGACGCAACACATTGCGGAAATGCTCGGTGCCGGGCACCAGACCCACGGAGGCGATGTGGGGTCGGCTGGCTCTGAACAAAAACAGCGCCAAAGAGACCACCACACCCAACACCAAACCCGTTTCCACACCCACCAACAAGGTGGCCAGCAAGGTGGTGGCCACGGCGATGAAGTCGAGTTTGGAGAAGCGCCAGGTGGATTTCAACATGCCGAAGTCGACCAAAGAGAGGACCGCCACGATGATGGTGGCCGCCAGTGTGGCTTGCGGCAGATAGTAAAGCGCAGGGGTCAAGAACAGCGACGCCAGCGTGATGCCCACCGCCGTGTAGACGCCTGCGGCAGGCGTGACAGCGCCGGCATCAAAATTGACCACAGAGCGCGCGAAACCTCCGGTGACGGGAAAGCCGCCAGTGAAAGCCGCTGACAAATTGCTGGCCCCCAAGGCCACCAATTCTTGGTCGGGCTCAATGCGTTGACGACGTTTGGCGGCCAAGGTTTGGCCTACCGACACCGATTCGACAAACCCCACCACGCTGATCAGCAACGCGGGCACCCACAGCTTTTGCCACAAGGCCATGTCCCACAAGGGCGTGGTGAGCGGGGGCAAACCTTGCGGCACCGTGCCCACCAGTTTCATGCCTTGGCCTTGCCAGTCCAGCGCCCAAGCCAACATCGTGGTCAAGGCAATGGCGACCACAGGGCCCGCCTTGGCCAGCACATCGGACAGCTTCGGCTTCAGGCCTGCAGAAATGAGCAGTGGCTTCAAGCCTTTGCGCACCCAGAATAAAAACACCGTGGCGGCAATGCCCACACCTAGGGTGAGCAGGTGGAGGTTAGAGGCTTGGTGCATCAGCGCAGTCAGTAGCTCGACAAAGTTGTGCCCCTCGGCTTTCACACCCATGAGAGTTTTGATTTGGCTCAAGGCGATCAGCAAACCTGAGGCCGAAATAAAGCCTGAGATCACGGGATGGCTTAAAAAATTGGCCAAGAAGCCCAACCTCAAAAACCCCATGATCAGCAGCATGCCGCCCGACAAAAACGCCAACGTGATGGCCACTTGCCAATAAGCATGCGTCCCCGCCGCCGCATGTTCCGCCACCGCCGCAGCAGTCATCAAAGACACCACGGCCACAGGTCCTACCGCCAAGACGCGGCTGCTGCCCAGCACCGCATATAAGAGCAAGGGCGCGACACTGGCGTACAAGCCCACCTCGGGCGGCAAGCCTGCCAACAAAGCATAGGCCAAGCTTTGCGGAATCAACATGATGGTGACAATGAGTGCCGCCACCATGTCACTGGTGAAGGTTTCTCGGTTGTATTGACGACCCCACGCCAACATAGGAGCCGTGGGGAGCCAGCGTCGAAGTGCCGTCATTAACCCACCATTTCAGGTTGCGCCAACCATTCGCGGCCTTTGAGCATGGCCTCCCAATAAATCAAGGGCAATAGCCGCTCTTTCAAAAGCCATGCCAGTGCAGATGGCTTGGTGCCGTCAATTAGCCAGGTTGGAAAGCTGGGAGCCAACTTGCCGCCATAGGTGAACTCGGCCAACACAATCTTGCCGCGCTCGACTGTTAAGGGGCAAGAGCCATAGCCGTCGTATTTCGCCTCGCCATGAATTTGGCCGAGCGAGACCAATAAATTGTGGGCCACCACGGGGGCTTGCTTCCGTGCAGCCGCAGCAGTTTTTGCATTGGTGGTATTGGCTACGTCGCCCAATGAAAAAACATTGGCATAGGTCTTGTGGCGCAACGAAGAGGGGTCAACATCCACCCAGCCTGCCGCATCTGCCAATGGGCTCACGCGCACAAAATCGGGTGCTTTTTGTGGTGGCACCACATGGATCATGTCGAAATCTCGCACGACTTTTTCTTTGCTGCCATCGGCTAAGTTTTTCATGAACGTGGCCTGCTTGGCTGGGCCATCCAGAGACACAAGGGTTTCGCCAAAGTTCAGACCGATGCGGTATTTCTTCACATACGCCATGAGGGCTGGCACATAGTCGGCCACACCAAACAAAACTGCTCCGGCATTGCAGAACTGGATGTCTATGTTGTTCAACACGCCTTGACGGGTCCAATAGTCGGCCGACAAATACATGGCCTTTTGCGGTGCACCGGCGCACTTGATGGGCATGGGCGGCTGGGTAAATAGGGCTTTACCTCCTTTGAGGTTTTGTACCAACTCCCAGGTGTAAGGGGCTAAATCGAAGCGGTAATTGGAGGTGACGCCATGACGGCCTAGCGTGTCGCTCAAGCCCTCAATGCCTTGCCAGTCCAGCTTTAAGCCAGGACAAACCACCAGCTGCTTGTATTTCACAACACGGCAGCCTTCCAAAATGATTTGGTTGTTGTCAGGCTCAAAAGCGGCCACTGCAGCCTTGATCCAACGCACACCCGTTGGGATGACGGAGGCCATGGTACGGGCAGTTGATGCAGCTTCAAATATGCCGCCCCCGACCATGGTCCAGCCAGGCTGATAGAAGTGGGCATCCGCCGGATCAATGATGGCGATATCAAGCATGGGGCTGCGTGCCAACAAACTGGATGCGACCGAAATGCCAGCCGCGCCAGCGCCGATGATGAGCACATCGTGGCTGGCGTCTGATGCATCAGGGGGCGTTTTACCCCCATTGGCAATACGCTGCACCAAGGCCTTCATGTCAAAGCCCGCTTTTTGGGAAGCCTCCAAAATGTGTGGCAACGGCGTTGAGCCTGCTTGCGATAAAGCCCATAAGGTTGTGGAACGCATTCCTGTTCGGCAGTAGGCCAGCACGGGTCCGGGGAGGGCGTGAAGCAGTTGCCCAAACGCTTGACCCTCTTCGTCCTTGACTTTGCCAGACTCTGCGGGCAGGTATTTGGCCTCTAACCCATATTGGTTGGCTGCTTGCTCGATCTCTTTGAAGCTGGGTTGATCGGGGCCTTCGCCGTCAGGCCGGTTGCAAATGATGGCTTTGAAACCAGCCTGTGCGATTGCTTGAATCTCGGACACCAGGACTTGCGGGCTGATGGAAAGATTTGAAGTGAGCGTTTTGATGTCCATGAGGTCTCCAGTAGCGAGATTCAAGCTGTGTTTGATTTAGGCTTTGCGGGGTGCGTGCACGAAACGGTCCATCAACTCAAAGCCCAGCATGCCGACCAGCATGG